>NZ_JBKORJ010000029.1:0-91748 GCF_047314585.1 Shewanella sp. BJSY2023SW005 | reverse complement strand
CAGGGCGGGATCCCACTTTAAATTGAACTTTTACGGTTGGTCATGATCTGATCTGCCTTGCCCTTAATCCACAGATGACCATGACCCTTTTGAAACAACTAGAACAGATTACCGATCCCCGTAAGGACATCAATCTAAAGCATAATTTAGTGGATGTGGTGTTCCTGACACTCAGTGCTATCCTCAGCGGTGCGACTGGGTGGAAGTCCATTCAGGAATTCGGAGAAGAACAGCTAGATTGGCTCCGTCTGTACCGAAAATTTGAAAATGGCATCCCTAAAAGGCATTGTATCAGTAATATAATCAAAGCATTGGACAGCGAACTGCTCCTTCAAGCCATATTTGGCTGGATCAATGAGCAACGGCAAACGGAAGGGAAAACCGTTATCGCGCTGGATGGAAAAACCCTGCGCGGGGCGTGGAGTGAGGATGCTAAGAATGCACTCCATGTTGTCAGCGCATTTGATGTCGGCAACGGCATTACACTTTACCAAGACAGTTCACATTCTAAAGGGAAAGAAGCTGAAGTCGCCCGCAACATGATTGATGCTATGGCACTGGATAATGCCGTTCTGACGCTGGATGCACTGCATTGTCAGGTGTCTACCATGAACAAAATTAAACAGGGGAACGGTGATTTCATTATTCAGCTCAAGTCGAACCAGCCGGGATTATTTGAAGCAGTCAAAACCAGCTTCAGTAAAGCGTATGAGCAGCCAGAACTGGCTATATTTGAGCAGTTCAACATGGGTCATGGCCGCAGGGAGCGCCGAACAGTCATGCAGATAGAAGCAGAATTATCAGCGGAACTTAAGAAAAAGTGGCCGCACATCACCTCATTTATCGAAGTTGCCAGTGAACGGACAGTCGATGGAATAACATCATGTTCTTCACGCTGGTATGTCAGTTCCTTACCGCTCAATGCCGAAGAGGCCGCGAGGACTATTCGAGAGCATTGGGGGGTAGAAAATCAGCTCCATTGGGTGCTGGATGTGGTCTTCCGCGAAGATGCGCTGAAGGTAACGGATCCTGATGGCGCAAAGCATCTCGCCCTATTTAACCGAGCGGCTCTGAGTGCGATAAGGCAGCACCAAGGCAAAAAAGACAGTCTGGCAGGTAAGCGCCGCCGTGCTGGTTGGAGTCCTACATTTCGCTCAGAGTTGTTATTTGGTTAAGATATAAGCAAAGTGGAATCCCGCCCTGTAGTTCACGCGCGGGCTTATTTTTGTTGCCAAAGAATTTTCTTGATTCTTCAAGACCTTCTTTCACAGACTTTACGTAATCGTCCATAACTCTCCGAAAAAACTAACGCCCGCGTAATAGGCGCGAGCTTGCGAGCGTCCTAATTGACGCGTTTGTTAAAGCCTTATCGGTAAGAAGGCGAAATCCATTCACATAGCCACCAGGTATTACTTGCCGATTTAGCCGCTTTTATGCACCCTATCTCATTGAGTTTTTTAAGTGCATGTTTTATATCCGCCTCGGAAAGAGTTTGTCTTTCGTATTTTCGGGCATGATTATCAATGGCCGGTTTAAGATCTTCGGATTTTACATTCTTATTTGAATCTTTAATCTGCCACATAACCCAGAGAGTGACAGCTTCCGCTTCCGATAAATCTATTTGGGTATTCCTCCATATGCTATTCCATAGCAATATTGCGGCAAAGGGTATTGCCCAAGGTGCTTGCGTTGCAGAAATTACGGTAAAAACGCTATTTGAAACAGCTTCAAACAAAGTGCGGACATTAAGCCTAATATTACCTAGTTTGGAGCTACGACCGCCGCCACGTCCAGATGGTGCCAAGGTAACCAGATGCATATACACCTGCTCTTTTTCAGGCGGCGTGACCTGTATAGCCTTCTCAAAAAATTCTCTTGCAGTGATTTGTATTTGAGCTTCTTCAATGCCTACCTCACGAAGATGGCATTCAATAGATTCTTGAATCTCGACTTCCTTTTCTTTTTTTCTTTCGTAGTCCCATTCCATCTCGTAATTCTCAAATTCTGATGTGTAGAGCTTTAACGCCCAGCGCAGGCGCAGCCAGCGCGGAGCACATTTTGTGTTAATGTTTGAGCGACAGCGAGTAACACAAAAGGTGCGTAGCGTTGGCTGTCGCTCTGCCGCTGATTGTTATGTTTTTAGGGCTCATAGGTTTCTACCTCGCTGAGCCACCAGTTTAACTTGTCATCGAGCTGCCAGGGCTCAGTTGTTTCAAAGGCTTCTTGTAGCACTTGCGCTTCTGTTTTGACATCCATAGCCTCCACTACTAGATTCCCTCTCTCCCACAGAGTGGCTCTAGCAAGTAACCCATTTCCATCTATTTCAACATAACGAGCTTTAACGGAATCACCTAGTTCTTCTGTGATGAAAACGGCATAGCCTTCAGCTCTAAATATTTTTGATTTGGAATTCTTCCATTCTTCGAGGTATGTGAGCAGCTCATTCATAGTGAAACATAACGCCTCAATAACCGGCGCGCTTTAGCGCGTCCGGCGCCGTAGGCGCGAAGTTGATTGATTTGTTATGCGTAATTACTCGCAGAATGTTAATAGCCATTCTGCAACCTCCCGGTGGCGAAAGTTTGGCTGTGCCAATAAACTAGCTAATTCTTTCTTACACCCTTTTGGGTCTGACCAAGCTATTTCAGTAAGACAGTGGTTAAAGCCATCGTTATCGTGACCCTCTCGTTCATTCAGCTCAAGAGCATCAAATAACTCAAGCAAGTATTTAGTGCCACCAAGATCTGATATTGGATCTGAAAGTAACTCACGCACCCAGAAATCATTTCTTTCAGACTTCAATAGCTCTACGAGTCTAGGTAAGTCTCCTTCTGTGACTGAAGCCTTCAGTCTTTCGAATGCCTCAAGCTTCTGATCGACGTCATAGTCTTCGAAATCAGACCAGAGAATTTCCATTTCATCTTCAATTACTTGATTCATACTCTTTTACGCATAACAGCTGTATAGTGCGCATGCGCGTTTTAGTCATCGGAGGAGTGTAAACGCGCATCGCTATCTCTTTGTATTAGTTAAATATAATAGAGTTTAGCCCGAATATCCCTTGCAGCAAAACGCGCATGCGCGGTTTCCAAACCTATTATCTATCAAAATGGTTTTATATCTTTATGAATTTTAAGTTATTTTTTGTGATATTGCAGAAATAACGCGCAAAATTATCTCCAAATTTCTGGGCATTTTGTCAAAATCTCAATAATACTGTATAAAAAAACAGTATCCAGGTGCTCGCAATGACCAGTCCAAGTCCTTTTTTAACTTCTGTTCGGGAAACCATGCGGATGCGCGGTTACAGTGTTAAGACTGAGAAAGCCTATCTCTATTGGATCAAGGCTTTTATTCTATTTCACGATAAACGCCACCCAGAGACTATGGGAACGAACGAAGTTGGCCAGTTTTTGAGTTACATTGCCAACCAACGTAATGTGGCAATCAATACCCAAAAGATGGCGTTGAATGCATTAGTTTACTTATATCACAAGCACTTGCATCAAGAACTAGGCAACTTAGGTTTTCGTTACGCCAGTAAGCAACGACAACTCCCAACAGTATTGCACCCGGATGAAATCAAGCTCATCCTTCAGCAGTTGTGCGGGCGTGACAGGTTGATCATTGAATTACTCTATGGCAGTGGACTCAGAGTATCTGAATGCCTTAGGTTACGGATCCAGGATATTGATCTCGTTCAATTGGCCTTAACCATACGGGACGGTAAAGGACGTAAAGACAGGCAGACGATATTAAGCCAACGCTGTGCATCTCAATTACCTGTGTTTATGGAACAAGCTCATACTTTACAGTCGCGTGATAACGAAAGAGGAATTGGCCCATCTTTACCCTACGCTCTGGAGCGTAAGTATCCCTCTGCATATAGACGTCCGGGATGGATGTTTGTTTTCCCCTCAACGGCCATTAGCCAACACCCTTACACACAGACTATGTGTAGACACCATTTACATCAAAGCGTCATTCGGAAAGCCCTCAGCGCCGCAGTAATCAAGTCAGGTATTGCGAAAAGGGTCACATGCCATACCTTCAGGCATTCCTTCGCGACTCATCTGTTGCAGGCTGGCCGAGACATCAGAAGCGTCCAAGAGCTGTTGGGGCACAATGATCTGAAAACAACCCAAATATACACACATGTGCTTGGCCAGCACTATGCCGGAACCGTAAGCCCTTTAGATCAACTGATTTGAAGCGCCAAGTTAATCATAGCTACTATCTTTATTCGATGAGCAA
Organism: Shewanella sp. BJSY2023SW005; assembly: GCF_047314585.1. Classification (NCBI taxonomy): domain Bacteria; kingdom Pseudomonadati; phylum Pseudomonadota; class Gammaproteobacteria; order Alteromonadales; family Shewanellaceae; genus Shewanella; species Shewanella sp. BJSY2023SW005. The sequence continues at coordinate 87,494 of NZ_JBKORJ010000029.1, read as the reverse complement.
GCGTTCTACAAAAGCTGAGTAACCCTCATAGCTACCGCACGGGCGCGAATGTTGTTCGTCCCTGAATTCCGCTGAAAACAGAAAAATGCAACAGCTTCCAGCTTAAGTAAAGGCTTAAGATAAGCACCTGAATTAGTTACACAATACCCAGTCCCGTTTGTTAAAACAATTAGCCATAGGTCAAGTTTTTGACAAAAGCCATAAAAGCCTGTCTTGGTTATTTTTTACAAAATAATTGGCTGAATTTTGATAGTTTTCCAACAAAAAGCGCCGCTTGCCTGTAAGACTAAGGCAAGCGGCGCAAGTTGTTGGGCTAGTTTCCCCTGAGCTATTTCATCAGAGCGATTTAATCAAAGTCATTTCACCTGAGGCACCCGCACAGGATCGGCGGGTTGTGGCAGCTTCACCGGCGCGGCGGATTTCAGCTCATCCAAGGCAATGGCGATGGCCTTTTCCAGCTGAGGATCTATGCCTTTGGCTGTATCTTTGGTCCACTGCTCGACTTCCACATCCGGGGCCACACCTTCGTTCTCGACCCGCCACTGGCCGTCGATACTGAAGAAACCGCTGCGTGGCGCCGTGATATGGCCGCCATCCATCAGGGAAGGCACACCCCAGATGCCGACCAGGCCACCCCAGGTGCGTTTGCCCACCAGCTTGCCCACTTGGTAATAGCGGAACATATAAGGGAGCATGTCGCCGCCCGAACCAGAGACTTCGTTGATCAACATTACCTTGGGCCCCCAGATACCGCTGCCCGGGCTGGTCATGGGGTGATCGCCGGCCATCTGGTTATTGAAGTAACCGTTACGCTCGCGGCGCAGCACATCTATGATGTACTCGGCAATGTAACCGCCGTGGTTGAAGCGCTCATCTATGATCACCCCCTGGCGCTGATTCTGGGCGAAGAAGTAGCGGTTGAAGTAACTGAAACCGTTCTCACCCGTGTCCGGAACCCAAACATAAGCCAGTTTGCCGCCGGAAGCTTCATCCACCCGCTTGCGGTTATCCTCGACCCAGGCGTTACGTCTCAATGCCTGTTCGCTGGCCGTTGGCACCACAGTCACCTCAAAGGCTTTTTTGTCGCTGCCATCCGGGCTGATACTGAGACGAGTCTGTTTGCCGAGAGTCCCCTGGAAGGCCTGATAGAAGTTGGCCTTGTTATCCAGAGGTTTGCCGTTAACTGCCAGCAGATACTGGCCCGCCTTGACCTGGGGATAGAGAGCCAGCGGCGCACTGCCTTGGTCAGCCGGATACCAGTTTTCGCCGCGATAGATGCGGCTGAAGCGGTAACCCTTGTCGGTCGCCTCAACATCGGCGCCGAGCAGACCGGTGCGGTTGTCGGCAATTTCCGGCAAATCGCCATCATTGGTAAAGGAGTGGCCCACAGAGGTTTCGGCGCCCATGTTATCGAGCAGATAGGTCATGTCGGCACCGTGGCGCACATGGGCGACCAGTGGCTGGAACTCCTTGTATACCGCGTCCCAATCGGCGCCGTGCAGATTACTGACATAGAAGTAATCGCGCTGGAAGCGCCAGGCTTCGCGGAAGATTTGCTGCCATTCGGCCTTGGGATCGATACGGGCCGTCAGCTTGACGTTGAGCGTCTTGGCATCGTCCCCCATCGGTGCGGCGCCGGCAAATTGCTGCCAGCTGTCGCCAATTTTCACCAGCAGGCTCTCGCCGTCGTGGCTCAGATGATACTCATCCACATCACCGGCCAGGGTATCGGCCTTACGTTCCTCAGTGCTGTACTTGCGAAGCTCTGTGGTTTCATCCAAATCCTGCATATAGAACAGCTCACCTGGCTTACCGGCACTCAGGCTGTGAATTTTACCGCTCTCCCCCAGAGGCAGCACCCGCTGCGCTATACCGTTGAGATCGATTCGCACCGCAGGCGGCGCATCTGAGCCTTTGGCTTCCTCTTCAGTACCGCTGCCCTCTTCCTCGTCGCTTCTTGGCAGCATGGGCGCCTCGGTGCGGGTATTGAGCAGCATGGTATAGAGGCCGTAAGTCGGGGTGAAGGCAACCGAGGTCATATCCAACCAGGCGGCGTGAGGGCCATAGTCGGTACTGGCGGCAAAATAGAGCTTGTCGCCAGCGCTGTCCCACACTGGGTAACGCACATCGGCCATGCCCTGGGTAATTCTGTTACTCTGATTATTGCGGGTATCGAACAGGTAGAGACTGCGGAAGAAGCTGTCATCCTGCTTGCTGTAAGCCAGATAACGGCTGTCAGGCGACCAGCTGGGAGCCATTTCCCAGTCAGGGTTCACTACCGGCTGGCTGTCGATAACCTGCGCCTTGCCCTTGGACAAGTCTGCCAGCCAAAGTTGCTGGCGCTGATCGCTGAACACCAGCTGTTTATCATCGGGCGACCAGATAAGCCCGCTATAGAAGCCCTTTTCGGCCAGTTTGATCTCTTGCTGCGGTTTGCCGAGTTGATCGGCTATCACCAGGCGATATTCCCCGCTCTTGTCGGAGAACCAGGCCAGCTGTTTGCCGCCGTTGGACCAGGCGGCACCCACTTCGCGGCTGTCTGAGCTTTCAGTAAGATTACGGGCATCGCCGTGCTCCACGGGCACGGTAAATACATCGCCGCGGGCCACAAACAGGGCGCGCTTACCGGTAGGCGAAATGGCCGCCGACTCTATCTGCTTTTCAACCTCTTCAAAGCGTGGCCGCACCCAGGGGAAATCGGCATGCAGGCTGATGGCCAGTGCCTCATCCTTGTCGTTGGAATTGGTGTTGGCCAGCGATTTTTTCACCAGCTCACCGCGGTATTCGTATACCAGAGTGTCGTTATCCATGGTAAAGCCTTTGACATCGGCATCCCGGTAATGAGTCACCTGTTCCGGCTCGCCGCCCTTGACCGCTACCCGAAAGATATTGGTGACCTGAGAGCGGTTGGAGAGGAAATAGATATAGTCGCCGTGCCACTGGGGCTCGAGATCCTGGGTGTTGTCCCAGGGCAGATCTTTTTCCTCCAGGCTATCGAGCGAAATCAACCTGAGCGGCTGATTCTGGCCGCCGCGGTAGTTACGCCAGCCCGGATCCCAAAGACCGGCGCGGCGGTAAACCAGCTGCTTGCCATCGGCAGAGAAACTGCCGTCAAAGGCGCGGTTCATGGGTAAAGGCTTGGGATTGCCGCCCTCGATGGACAGGGTAAACAGCTGCTGCCAGCCCCTCGGGGCATTGGCCCTGCCGGATCGCAGCAATACCGACTTGCTGTCCGGGCTCCAGCCCACCAGTTGATCCACATCCGGGTGGAAGGTCAGGCGTTTGGGCTCGCCACCGGCAATCGGCAGCAGGTAGATATCCTGATTGCCCTCATAGTCGCCGGTAAAGGCCACCCATTTGCCGTCCGGCGACAGCTTGGGTTGCATCTCCTGCCCCTGGAAACTGGTGAGGCGCACCGCCTCGCCGCCCTTGAGCGACACTTTCCAGATATCCTTGGCGTAGGAAAACACCAGAGTATCACCGCGAAGATCCGGCTCCCGCAGGAGTTTGGCCTCGGCAGCCAGCAAATTGGGGCTGCCTAGCGCAAGGGCCGTCAGCCAAAAGAGTTTATTGAGCTTCATTCCTGTTCCTTGTATTTGAATACCAGCAAACCTGTGGGGATCCCCCGCCAAAACCGCAACTTAACCAGCGCCATAGCAGAGCTACCCCTGTAACATAACCAGTGGTAAAAAAATACGCAAAAAAGGTTTTGTTTCAACTCATTGCAATACGCCATTCCGGGCGATTGAGACAAAAACCCCCGACCTTAAGCAGACCTTAATCTGAGCCGGCCAAAATAATGCCTATCCACCAACCGGGCCATGAGTTCAACGCCATGAATTCAACGCCCACTTTTTCAGGCTTTTTATTTCGCAGATCTCAGCTGCGACTCTGTCTCAACTCGCACTATGTCACAGGAATCACAATGCCCATTGCAAGCCACCCGCTGAGTTTTCAACACTGGTTCAAACATCATCTGCTGTTGCCGTTATCGGTAGGGCTTGGCGTGCTTATCTTGCTGCACATCACTAATGCCGACCTGCTGCTGGCACAGTGGATGTTGGCATTTGAGGGCACCGACACAGCCTGGCCCTGGCGCCATGCCTTTGTTGCAGACAAACTGCTGCACACAGGAGGACGGGATCTGGTGGTGCTGGCGGCAGTTGTGTTGCTGTCGACCCTGGTTTTAAGCAGTTTCAAAGCCTCAATGAAGCGCTGGCGCCGGCCCTTGCTGATGCTGTTTATAAGCGCCCTGGCAACCGTGCTTTTGGTGCGTATCGGCAAGAGCATGACCAATGTTGCCTGCCCCTGGGATCTCAGTTTATTTGGTGGCCAGCAGCCTTATCTGCCCTTCCCCATGAGCCTGAGCGTTGACACTGAATTGGGCCAGTGTTTCCCCGGCGGCCACTCCAGCGGCGCCTTTGCCTGGGTGGGACTTTATTATCTGGCGTTGGTCTTGAAGCCGAAATGGCGCTTTAAGTTACTCGGCGCGGTATTGCTGATAGGCGCCGTGTTCAGTCTGTGTCAGGAGTTTCGCGGCGCCCACTTTTTATCGCACGATATCGCCAGCGCCCTTATCGGTTGGACCATGGCGACCTTGAGCTACGGCCTGGCTTATCGCCCTTGGCGAGCGGCAGGATACGCCGGGGTTCTGGCGCAAGCACATACACTGACGCAGACACAGACAGAAGTCACCCGCTAAAATACAGAGCCTGATTTATTGCCGATAAATCAGGCCCTGTTTCCATAGGCTATTTCACTGAGCCTTTGAATTACGCCTTCTTCACCAGGCTGGAGATCAAGGCCCTGAGCGCCGCCGGTTTAATCATCTTGGCCATATAGTGGTAACCGCGGCGCTCGACATCCTCCACCAGATCCTTACGGGTATTGGCGGTGATCAAAATGCCGGGCAGATGTTGTCCATACAGCGCCCTGAGCTCATCCATGGCATCGACGCCGTTTTGGCCCTTATCCAGATGATAATCCGCCAGCATGATATCCGGCGCCACCCCTTTGAGCCCCAGCTTGATCCTGGCATCACTCAGATCCCGGGCGCAGATCACCTCGCACTGCCAGCGGCTCAACAGGCTTTCGAGCCCGGCGAGGATAGCCTCTTCGTTGTCGATACACAGCACCTTGACCCCGGCGAGCGGCTGCAACACAGAAGAGATGGCCTTGGGTTGCGGCACGCTGACAGTGGCCCCAAGCGGCACCCGAATGGCAAATACAGAGCCCTTGCCCTGCACCGAAGATACACGGATATCATGCTCCAGCACCTTGCTTATTCTGTCGGCTATCGCCAGCCCAAGCCCCAGGCCGTTGACACTGTTGGAATGGGGGTTATCCAGGCGCTTGAACTCGTGAAATATCTCCCTAAGCTGCCCGGCTTCGATGCCGCAGCCGGTATCCAGCACTTGCACCTCAAGCTCACTGCCGCGGCGACGACAGCCCATCAGCACCCGTCCGCCCTTGGCATAGCGATAGGCGTTGGTGAGAAAGTTCTGCAGCACCCGCCGCAGCAGTGAAGGGTCTGAATTGACCGTCAGACTGCAGGGCATCATGGCAAAGCGGATCTGGCAGTCTTTGGCCATGGCCTCAAACTCCACCGCCAGGGCGTTGAGCACTTCGGAGATGGCAAAGTCGCGCCGTTTTACCTCCACCATGCCGGAATCCAGCTTGGAGATATCCAAAAGATCGGTCAGCAGTTCACCGGCGGTTTTCAGTGAGCTGTTGACATGGGAGAGGGTCAGCCGCCCTTCCCTGTCCAGCCCGGGATACTGACTCAAAGAGGCGGTAAACAGCCTGGCCGCATTGAGCGGCTGCATTAAGTCATGCCCTACCGCCGCCAGGAAACGGCTCTTGGAAGCGTTGGCCATCTCCTCCTGGGCCTTGGCTTCGAGCAGCTTGCTGTTGAGCAGCGCCAGCTCATAGGTGCGCTCCTTGACTCTGGCCTCCAGGGTCTCGTTAACCTGCTCCAGCGCCTGTTGCTGCTCACGATATTGGGTAATGTCGGTAAAGGTCATCACAAAGCCGCCGTCCGGCATGGGATTGCCCTGAATCTTGATCACCTTGCCATCGCGCCTGCGCCGCTCTGAGCTGTGGGCGGTGCCGTTACGCATATGCTGTACCCGGCGCTCGACATGCTCGTTCACATCCCCCGGGCCGCAGTAGCCGCGGGAGGCATTGAAACGTATCACCTCGCTGATGGACATGCCCGGTTGCAGGAAATCTTCCGGATAGTCGTAAAGCTCTACATAGCGGTAGTTCCAGGCCACCAGGTTGAGATCTTTGTCCACCACGCTCATACCCTCGTAGGCGTGTTCTATGGCGGCGCGCAGCATGTCCTGACTGAGAATAATCTTCGATGAGGCCTCATCCACCAGGCTGAAGACTTCATCGAGGGCCAGATCCCGCCCCTGCAACACTGAGTCCATCACCAAAGAGGCGCTGGAAGCCCCCAGCACCCCGGCCAGCATGTGCTCGGTATGGGCAATAAGCTCGGGTGATGCGGTCTTGTGCCAGCTGTCGCTGCGCACCGCATCGGCAGAAAAGCGCGAGAAACTCTCATAGGCCCGGGTCGGGCTGACAAAGCGGCTGGCCAGGATAAGCAAGTCCTGCTGACTGATGGGGCCTGTCTTGCGATTACCTGTGTTTTTGAGCTCACCCGGGGTGACAAAGGCGCTGGCCTGAATACGCTCCACCAAGCCGGCGCGCAGCCAGATAGAGCCGCCGATATAGCCAATCAGGTTGGCGCCGAGTGCCAACAGGGTATCGTTGACATTGGGCTTAAGCGCCTTTAACAGTTCAAATTGACCTGCCAGCACGCCTTCCCAAGCGCCCGAGCCCTTGAGCAGCAAAAAGCCCCACAGACCGAAGCCCGCCGCCATGCCGAGAAACACCCCGGCGCGATTGCCATGTTTCCAGTAGAGCCCGCCCACCAAGGCCGGTGCCAATTGGGCAAAGGCGCCGAAAGACAGCATACCCAGGTTGGACAGAGAATCACTGCTCTCAAAGCTCAGGTAACTGAAATACCCGAAAGCCAAGATCAGCGCGATGGAGAGACGTCTGGCATAGAGCAGTTGCTGGGAAAACTGGCTGAAGTTCTTGCGGCGGATCTGCCCGGTACGCAAGAGTACCGGCACCAGCCACTCGTTGCTTATCATCACACTGATGGTCACCACAGCCACTATCACCATACCGGTGGCGGCCGAGAGGGTTCCCAGCAGCGCCACTATCGCCAGCCAAGGTGCGTCCAGCGCCAGCGGCAGATTGATCACATAGGTATCGGCAGAGACACTGTCGCCGAGCAGCACCTTGCCCGCCAGTGCAAGCGGCCCGACAAACAGGCCGAACAGGCCGATATAGAGAGGGAACAACCAGCGCGCCTTGGACAGTGTCTGCTCGCCTTCTGCCTCGACCACCATTACGTGGAACTGGCGCGGCATACAGAGAAAAGCCGCCATGCCGACTATCAGCTCGGGCATCAGCGCTTCGAGCCTTAGATTGGGATTGACTATTACCCCCTTGGCGCTGGCCTGGCTCCAGAGGTCGCCAAAGCCGCCAAATACCCCGAAGACCACTATGCCGCCCACCAACACAAAGGCGGCCAGTTTCACCAAAGATTCAAAGGCGATAGCCAGCATCATCCCCGGATTATGCTCGGTGGCATCCAGTTTGCGGGTGCCGAAGAGGATGGCAAAGATGGCCAGCAGCACGGCGATGATAAGCGCGACTTTGGCGCCATCGAGCGGATCATCCGGGCTTTGGAACAGGCTTAGGCTGAATACCATGGCTTTCAGCTGCAGCGCGATATAGGGCATGATGCCGAACAGGGCAATGAGAGTGATGATCACCGCCAGCGGCTGCGACTTGCCGTAGCGGGCGGCGATAAAGTCGGCCACCGAGGTGATATTTTGCGCCTTGGACACCACCACCATTTTGCGCAGCATGCCAAAGCCCAGGGTAAAAATAATGATGGGGCCGATAAAGATATGCAGATAGGACCAAAAGTCATTGGCCGACTGGCCAACCGTGCCGAGAAAACTCCAGGAAGAGCAATACACCGCCAGACTGAGGGCGTAGATCCATTTCTGCAACCTGCGGGTGACACCACTGAACCAACGCTCCGCGCCCCAGGCAAGCAGAAACAGCAAACAGACATAACAGACGGCGATCACCGCCACAAAAAGGGTCAGATTCATAGGGTTCTCTTTATTGTCGCCGTATCCGTCGGCGACTGTTGTTATCCCGGCTAGATTACACCAGCCAATGGCTTTGATGAACCGCTGCCTTGGTCCACGTTTACGTTTTCCTTACTTTACAGAGGCTGAAACCCGGCGTTTTCAGGCGGCTTTCAATGCCCTGAAAAGCTAAGGAAGGTGCGAACAAGTCCCATGCGTGCTCTGTGTCGGCTTACGGGCATGGATGCAAGGCGTGGTTCGCAGCAAATGGCCTTAGTCCTTTGTAAGAAGCACAACACAGCAGGCAGGCCTGTAAGCCACGCCCTTCGGGGCTTACACAGCAACCGGCTCTCTGCGTTATCCGACTTCGACAGGCCCCGGCATGCCTTCAGTCAGATGCCTTGAACGCCAATTGCTGTGTAAGCCAGAGTGCCGCGAGGACTTATTCACACCTTCCCTAAAAAACGGCGCCGGCTCAAGCACTTCAAGCTGTTCGTTTTAAACGCAATAACCGGTTAATAAATAACATTTTTTCAGAACTAGACCAATGTCTAATAGAGACGGCACCGGCAAGCATCCCATACTTTGGCTCACGCATGACAAAAACAAAGGGAAGCCAAATGAGCACTCAGTCTCTTTATAAAGTGCCCGCAGCAATTGCGGCCAATGCACTGGTAAATGATGAAAAATATAAGAAAATGTACCAGGAGTCCGTGGTTAACCCCGAAGGTTTCTGGCGTGAACATGGAAAACGTATCGACTGGATCAAGCCCTATACCAAAGTCAAGAAAACCTCATTTGACGATCACAACCTGTCCATCAACTGGTTCTACGACGGCACACTGAACGCCTCGGCCAACTGCCTCGACCGCCATCTGGAAAAACTTGGCGACCAAACCGCCATCATCTGGGAAGGCGATGATGCCAAAGATCAACGCACCCTTAGCTACAGCCAGCTGCACACAGAAGTGTGCAAATTTGCCAACGCCCTCAAAAGCCAGGGCGTGCGCCGCGGTGACGTGGTCACCATGTATATGCCCATGGTGCCGGAAGCCGCCATCGCCATGCTGGCCTGTGCCCGCATCGGCGCCGTGCATTCCGTGGTATTTGGTGGTTTTTCCCCGGATTCCATCGCTTCACGTATCATAGATGGCCGCTCCAAGGTAATTTTGACCGCAGACGAAGGTCTGCGTGGTGGCCGGGCCATCCCACTCAAGCGCAACATCGACGAGGCGCTGGCCCATCCGGATGTCACCACGGTTGAGAAGGTGATAGTGCTCAAACGCACCGGCAATGATATCAACTGGGTCGATGGTCGTGATGTCTGGTGGGAATCGCTGACCGAAACCGCTTCCGAGCATTGCGAAGTGGAAGAGATGGGCGCCGAGGATCCATTGTTCCTGCTCTACACCTCAGGCTCTACCGGTAACCCCAAGGGTGTACTGCACACTACGGGCGGCTACATGGTGTACGCCTCTATGACCCACGAATATGTGTTCGACTACAAGCAGGGCGAAGTCTACTGGTGCACCGCAGATGTGGGCTGGATCACCGGCCACAGCTATATGATTTACGGCCCGCTGGCCAATGGCGCCACAGTGCTTATTCACGAAGGTGTGCCCAACTACCCAAGCCCTGCCCGCCTGGGCGAGATGATTGACCGCCATCAGGTCAACATACTCTACACGGCCCCCACGCTTATCCGTGCCCTGATGGCCGAAGGTAAGGAGCAATTTGACCAGTTTGACGGCAGCTCGCTGCGGATCATGGGCTCTGTGGGCGAACCCATCAACCCTGAGGCCTGGCGCTGGTATCACGAGGTCATAGGTCATGAGCATTGCCCGATTGTCGATACCTGGTGGCAAACCGAAACCGGCGGCATTCTTATCAGCCCGCTGCCCGGTGCAACGGACACCAAGCCTGGCTCGGCCACCCGTCCCTTCTTCGGGGTGCAACCTGCGCTGGTAGACAATATGGGCAATATTCTGGAAGGCGCTACCGAGGGCAACCTGGTGATGCTGGATTCCTGGCCGGGACAGATGCGCACGGTTTACGGTGATCATGAGCGCTTTGCCCTGACCTACTTCAAAACCTTCCGCGGCATGTATTTCACCGGTGACGGTGCCCGCCGTGATGAAGACGGCTACTACTGGATCACCGGCCGGGTCGATGACGTGATTAACGTCTCCGGTCACCGGTTGGGTACCGCCGAGATTGAAAGCGCACTGGTGGCGCACGATCTGGTGGCCGAGGCTGCGGTTGTGGGTTACCCCCATGACATCAAGGGCCAGGGGATCTACGCCTATGTCACGCTGACCAAGGGCATAGAAGCCACCGAAGAGCTGAGACAACAGCTGAGACAATGGGTGCGCAAAGAGATTGGCGCCCTGGCGACCCCGGATCTTATCCAATTCGCCGGCGGCCTGCCCAAGACCCGCTCCGGCAAGATCATGCGCCGCTTCCTGCGCAAGATTGCCGCCAACGAGATAACCAACCTTGGAGATGCATCAACTCTGGCCGACCCAGCCGTGATTGATACTCTGATTGAGTCGCGACTCAACCGTACAGAGTAAAAGCTTACTTCCTCCTATTGCCCCTCCTGGAGGGGCATTTTTTTACTTTCAGCTTGCCCCAGAATCGGCTTAAACGGGTTACCGACGTAAGCCGCTCATACATTTCAGGTACCTCTCCAGTTGACCCCGAAGCATTAACATGTGAAGAATGACTTCTCAAATGTTATCAATGGCATGAATAGCGAATTAGTGTTTGGCAAGCTCAGCGCAACGATAACCAACATAATGGGCCATTGCCTGCTTCTGGCGTTGATGAACCTCTATGACCGGAATTTGCAATGAAGGGGAACCATGTCATTCATTACAGCCCCTAAACCTTTGAGGCAGATTTCACAATTGCCTGATATTTAGGGCCAGAGTAAAAAAGCAAGCCACCCTGAGGTGGCTTGGCTAAGAGTATAAATAGGGAGTCACAAGTAGGGAGTCACAGCTCCCGGTCGCAACAAGGGTTAGAGCACGTATTTGGCCGAGAAGGTGACCCGGTTAAGCTCACCATCTGTGCCATTTTCCCGCTCGTTCTTGGCATACATATACTCTACCCCAAAGGTCAGTGCCTTCACCGGCGAGTAAAGCAGGTTGATATAACCTGAATAGGATTCCTTATTGGCGCTGCTTCCGGTCAGAGACACATCGTTATCGGCGCTGAAAGCAGACAAGGTAAAGCTTGAGCGCCACTGCTCGTTCCACCAATGACGATAAGACACAAAGCCTGAGTAGGATTCTATCGCCTGCAGGTCGTTGTTGTTGTCCAGTACCGCGCCATTGGCAAAGTTCAGCGCCACATAGCGGCCCAGGCCTTCGCCATAGGTGGCGGTGAAACGGATATCATCACGGCCCACAGGAATGATCCCGGCCACGCTGGCGCCATAGCCGAGCTCAGTGCTGTCTATATCCTGATTGGCGATACGGGTCTCAAGCTCGAGCTGCCTCAGCATCCCCATCACAGAGAAACTAGCGCCACCAGAGGTCTTGAAGTTATATCGGGCGATAAGATCCGGCATAACCCCATTGCCACTGGTGATCCGGCTGCCACCGCCATAGGGAGTAATGGTAGTTTCCGGGTTTTCAATGGCGATTTGAAAGCCACCATTGCTGTATCTCAGCTGCGCCTGACGGGCAAAGGGCGTACCTTCGGTGGCACCGACAAAGTCGAGGTTTTCCGGCAGTGCCCCCGGGTTCATAAAGGTGGTCCAGGTCTGGCCTATGGTCCAGTTGTCATAGCTGATAAAGGCGTGACGAATGCGCGGTGAATAGCTGTTGGATACCCGCTCATCACCATCGGTATGAGTCATGAAGTCCAGCTCAATAAAGCCGGTGAGAGTGTGGCCGTCGAGATCTGTTACCGTCTTGAAGTTAAAACGGGTTTCCCGCGCCTGGAAGTCGGTCACCTGATTGCCGTTGCCACCTACCCCATAGATGGCGCCGGGCACATAGAACTGGCGTGAGACGTTGTTGGAGTCGGGCGCGCCATTACTGTAATCGCTGAACATGATATCGGCCTTGAGATAGCCGCCAAACTGCACGTCAGTCTTTTCCAATACCGATGCCTGAACCGTCCCCAAACCACCCAGAGCCAGAAGGGTTGCAGCGCACACCCCGGTGAGTCTTGCTTGTTTCATCTTGGATTGTCTCCTTGTTGTTATGCCAATCCATCCGGCAAAAAACACAACGGCCAAGACAGATTGAGAAAGCAAGAAGCACTATCCGATGTTTAACAGAATTGAAACATTGGCAATAGGTCTATGAGACAAAAGTAGAAAAGTATTGGCTAAATTAGCTTGGATATCAAAGCGAATCGACTGAAGCTGGATATTGGTGAGCTTGGCGTTTTCAAGCGGAGTTCTGGATGGTGGGTCGTGAAGGATTCGAACCTTCGACCAATTGGTTAAAAGCCAACTGCTCTACCGACTGAGCTAACGACCCATACAGATTGAGCATTCAGTGGTGGGTCGTGAAGGATTCGAACCTTCGACCAATTGGTTAAAAGCCAACTGCTCTACCGACTGAGCTAACGACCCACTGAATGTTGTGGTCTATCTTTCCTGATGGTGGGTCGTGAAGGATTCGAACCTTCGACCAATTGGTTAAAAGCCAACTGCTCTACCGACTGAGCTAACGACCCGCAGGAAGATCTACCTTTGCAGCACGCTGAGAAATGGTGGGTCGTGAAGGATTCGAACCTTCGACCAATTGGTTAAAAGCCAACTGCTCTACCGACTGAGCTAACGACCCATCTGGGTGTCACCCTATTCTCAGGCAAGTGGTGGGTCGTGAAGGATTCGAACCTTCGACCAATTGGTTAAAAGCCAACTGCTCTACCGACTGAGCTAACGACCCACGGATATACTGCCAGATTGTTTGATTTGGATTGCGATGGTGGGTCGTGAAGGATTCGAACCTTCGACCAATTGGTTAAAAGCCAACTGCTCTACCGACTGAGCTAACGACCCGACATTGACTGCCGAGGCAGACCGCAATAAATCAGTGGTGGGTCGTGAAGGATTCGAACCTTCGACCAATTGGTTAAAAGCCAACTGCTCTACCGACTGAGCTAACGACCCACTAAAAGGTTTACGAAACATGAAGTTGGTGGGTCGTGAAGGATTCGAACCTTCGACCAATTGGTTAAAAGCCAACTGCTCTACCGACTGAGCTAACGACCCATTCAAGTTTCGCCTCAGCAGGCCATGCCGTGCTGAGGGCGCCTATAATACCGCTTTGTGATTCTCATGCAAGTGTAAATTCCCGATTTTTTGTTGTTTGCATGAAAAACAAACTGGGCGGATGTTTTTTAGTTAAATCATGGTTTAATTGCCGCCAATTGCTGCTGTGCAATCCTTGCTGCAGCGCTGTTTGCGTACTGTTTCACCACTTGCTGATAGTAGTTCTTTGCCGCCGTTTTATCGCCGGTTTTTTCGGCAATCAGCCCAAGTTTAACCAGACTGTCGGCCCGCTTACCCGATTCTTTGAAGTTATCGACCACATTGGCAAAAGCGGTTTTGGCTTCGGCAAATTCATTCTTATTATAGAGCAGTTGGCCAAGCCAATAGTTGGCGTTATCGGCAAAGCCCGAATTGGGGTACTGCTTGATAAAGTCACGAAATGCCGGAATTGCTGCGTCGTACTGGCGCTCTTTCAGTACCAGATCGACCGCCCTTTGATAGCTGTCGGTCTCGGACAAAGACGAACTGGCCACCACATTGGATGGAGTTTGGCTGACGGCGGGCGCTGCAGGCTTGCTTTGCAGGTTGGCGATTTCGTCATAGAGCTGGCGCTGACGCTGCAACATCTGGTTTATCTGATAGTTCTGTTGTTCGGTCAGGCCTCGGAGTTCCAGCACCTCCTGCTGCAGAGTATCCATTCTGCGCATGGTCTCAAACTCAGCTTGCTGACGGGCCTTGATGATCCGCTCAAGGCGGGCGATGCGATCCTCACTGGAACCGCCGCCAATGTCTTCAACGGGCGCTGGGGCCGCATAAGCGACCCCAGTTCCCAGAAGCATGGCCGTGATGATAACGGCTTTCTTCATTCTTCAATGTCCCTCTAATGCCGGGATCAGTACACCAGCACAGCGCGACGGTTCTTGGCAAAACCTTCGTCTGTGTGGCTCATATCCAGAGGCTTCTCTTCACCATAGCTGACAATGCTCATCTGGCTTGGCAGTACCCCCATACCCTGCAGGTACTTGGCTACAGCCTTGGCGCGGCGCTCACCCAGAGCTATGTTGTACTCCGGAGTACCACGCTCGTCGGCGTGGCCTTCGATCAACACGCGTACGTTAGGATGTTCAACCAGATAAGTACCGTGGGCTTCCAGAATTTCAGCAAATTCTGTCTGCACTTCACTGCGGTCAAAATCAAAGTAGATGATGTGTTCTTTACGCAGTTCCTGGAACTTGAGGCGCTGCTGCTCTTCCGGGCTCAAAACCGGATTGGCGCCACCGATTTCCACGCCGCCGGCACCATTGCCGTACTCGCTACCGGAAGTTGTCGAACCGCTGGCGTCCGTTTCTGATTCTGAAGTTGAGCTACAGGCACCCAGAGCCAGTAATGGCGCAGCGATTACGATTGCCTTAAACAACTTGTTGAGATCCATCATGTTATCCTTCTGAAATATAAGTTATAGAAACGGTGACCAAGCGGGTGATTTCACCTCACCCTGTCCCACTGGCAACCGCGCCTTGAAACGGCCATCGACAGATACCGCTGCCAGCACCTGCTTGCCGTTATAGGTGGTGCCATAAATCACCATGGTGCCGTTAGGGGCAACGCTGGGTGATTCATCGAGCCGGGTTGAGGTCAACACCTGCATAAAACGCGTCTGCAGATCCATACGGGCAATATTGTATTTGCCGTTGGTTCTGTTGACGAAAATCATACTGCGGCCATCAGGGGTCACAGTCCCCCCCAGGTTCCACTCGCCTTCAAATGTCAGGCGGGTCACCTTGCCTGAGGCCAACTCTACCTGATATAGCTGGGGCCTGCCACCCCGCTCGGAGGTGAACAGCAGCGACTTGCCATCGGGGAACCAAGTGGCTTCAGTATCAATGGCATAGTGGTTGGTGATCCGCTTGAGCGCACCTGTCGCAATATCCACCACGTAGACTTCAGGTTGGCCATCACGGGACAGAGTCACCGCCAGCTTGCTGCCATCGGGCGAGAAGCTCGGCGAACCGTTGATACCGGGGAAGCTGGTAACCTTGGTACGGCTTTGGCTATAGATATCCTGGACAAATACTTCGGCCTTTTTGTTTTCGAAACTGACATAAGCCAGCTTGCGCCCGTCCGGAGACCAGGCAGGAGACATCAAAGGCTCAGGCGAGCGCAGCAACATCTGTTCATTGTAGCCGTCGTAGTCGGCAATCATCAGACGGTAGGGATTCTTCTCCTGGTGATTAACCACCACATAGGCGATACGAGTCAAAAAGGCGCCGCGGATCCCGGTCAGCTTCTCGTAGACTATATCGCTGATCCTGTGACCATACTGGCGGAACTGTGCTTCGCTGATAACGGTTTCGCGGCTATCCAGCAAGAGTTCGCTGCGGGACTGAGGACCACCGGACTGCATCTGCGCCTTCACCAGATCCACCAAATCAAAGCTCACCAGATACTTACCGGCGCCATAGGGTTTCACATAACCCATCACCACGGCTTCGGCAGAGACATTTTTCCAGGCGGCGGCATTGAATTCGTCCATCTTGCTGATGGCGCGCTGACCCAATGACAATTCATCCAGTGGCTTGAAGGTACCGCTGCGGGTTAAATCGGACATCACCACATCCGAAATCGACTCTGGGGCCGGTCCAGTGCCCTGCCAGACAAATGGCACCACGGCGATGGGACGCGCGGCGTCCACCCCTTCGGTGATCACTATATCCAGTGCCGCCTTTGCCGGCAGCACCAGCACAGCCAGCAAACAGATAAGACTCTTGGCAATTCGTTTCATGGGGCTCCCTTAGTTGAATTCCGGTCTGACTTCTAAATTAATCTCTTTCATCAGTTGATACACATCAGGCTCCTGGGAAACCGGCAAACGCCCGGCCTTGTTGATGGCGGCCTTGGCGGCGCGACATACCACAGGATCCCCTTCGATGATCTGGCTGTTGGTGACAAAGCCGTCTTTGGCCAGACGCACCTTGACCTTACAGACTTTACCCCGCATAGACTCATCCACCACCAGATTGCGCTGAATAGTGGCGGTGATCATCGCCCGGTAACGGTCGACTTCACTCATAACCTGACGATTACGGGTAGCAGACAAGGCGGCTTGCTCGGCGGCCAGCGCATCGGCCAACTCCTGCTCCTGACGGCGACGGGCCTCTTCCTCGGCCTTGCGTTTACGCTCGGCTTCTTCTTTGGCCTTTCGCTCAGCTTCTTTGCGTTTTCGCTCCTCTTCCGCTTTTTTGGCGGCGGCTTCTTCAGCCTTACGTTTCTGCTCTGCCTTAAGAGCAGCCTCTTCGGCTTCCTTACGCTGTTGCTCCTTGGCCTTACGCTCGGCCTCGGCCTTCTGGGCCTTTTCTTTCTCCTGCTGCTCTTTCAGCTTGGCAGCCTTGGCAGCATCGGCAGCTTTCTGGGTTTCCAGCTCTTTTTGCTTGCGCTCGACTTCCAGTTTGCGGATCCGTTCCTGCTCCTGCTCACGGGCCTTTTTGGCTTCATTGGCCTTGCGATCCAGCTCCTGCTGCCGCTCGCGCTCACGGCGCTCGGCGGCGGCCTTGTCCTGTTTCAGCTTCTGGACATAGTCATCCACTTTCTGCTGATCGACCACCACTGCCTGCACAGGCGCAGACTGAGCCTGTGGTGTCGGCAATTTGGGTTTGTCCTGAAAGTCCACGCCCATGGCCAGAATCGCAATAACCCCGATATGCAGCACAGCTGAGATGATAAAGGGGACAGTAAAATCAGATTTCCCAGCCACTTACTTCTCCTCTGGCGAATCTGTCATCAAACCGACCGAAGGCACGCCGGCATTTTGCAGCGACACCATCAGTTGGATTACCCGCTCGTAGGGAATGGCGCGATCGCCCTTGACCACCACGGGGCGATCCGGCTCCATCTTGATGATGGCGCTAACCCGGGTGCTGATCTCTTCCAGATCCAGCACTTCATTATTGGGTGAGCCACCCAAGTCGAGAAAATACTCACCCTCGGCATTGATGGAGGCCACCACAGGCGGCTTGCTGTCGGCGGGCAGCGGCTCGGCCTTACCCTGAGGCAAGTCCACTTTCACCCCCTGAGTCACAATCGGCGCCGTCACCATAAAGATGATCAGCAGCACCAACATCACGTCGATATAGGGCACCACATTGATTTCAGCGACGGGGCGACGACGCTTGCGCTGATATCCCTGCATCATACGGCTTCCTTATCGCTGTATGCCTGACGATGCAATATGCCCGAGAACTCTTCCATAAAGTTGGCGTAGGAAGACTCGACCTTTTCCACCTGAGTGGAGAATCTGTTATAGGCGATAACCGCAGGAATAGCGGCGAACAGGCCCATGGCGGTAGCGATAAGCGCTTCGGCAATACCCGGTGCCACCATGGCCAGAGTGGCATTTTCAACCGCGCCCAAGGCGATAAAGGAGTTCATGATCCCCCAAACTGTACCAAACAGGCCGATATAGGGACTGGTGGAGCCTATGGTTGCCAAGAGTGGCAGATGGGTTTCCAGCTTATCCAACTCTTTGGAGAGGGAGATCCGCATGGCGCGATAGCTGCCATCCATAATGGCTTCTGGCACCCGGCCGTTCAGTTTCGACAGGCGGGCGTATTCCTTAAAGCCGGATACGAACATGGACTCAAGCCCTGAGTTACTTTCCTGGCGCGCCGACAGCTCCTGGTACAAACGATTGAGATCCACACCGGACCAAAACTTCTCTTCGAAGCGTTCGGCATTTTGCCTGGCCGCTTTCAGGAGTTTGCGCCTCTGGATTATCACAGCCCAGGACGCGATAGACAGAGACAATAAGGTGAGCATCACCAGTTTTACCAACAGACTGGCCTGCATGAACAATCCAATAAACGAAATCTCAGCTTCCACCTTTTTTAAACTCCTGCAATATGTGTTGGGGAATGGCTAATGGCCGCATGCGCTCGAGCGAAATACAGGCAACCAGAATACTGGCTGCGCAATAACACTCACCCTCGGCATCTACCAGGCGCTGTTCAAACACCAAAGATGCCCGCTTCACTTCTGAGACACGGGTTTCCACCCAAAGGTTCTGCTCAAATCGCGCCGCCTTGCAGAAATCCAGCTCGGCGTGGCGTACCACAAAGGCGATATCCTGCTGCAACAGGGCGGTTTGGCTCACCGACATAGACCTGAGCCACTCACTTCGGGCTCTTTCAAAAAATTTCAAATAGTTGGAATGGTAAACCACCCCACCCGCGTCTGTGTCTTCATAATAGACAGTGATAGGCCAACGAAACATGCTTCCACTTGCTTTTAATGCGCCAAAAGTGAGGCCTACTATACCTTATCCACAATCCGCTTGTGAATGGCGGAAAAAGCAAAGGGGCCCGCAGGCCCCAGTTTATTTTTTCAAGGCTTAACTTAAGCTTAACCGTCGATTTTGCTCGGCAGGGTCAAGCCAAAGTTGTGCCACAGGAAGGTGAAGATATCCGCCGCTTCATCTATCTTCATCGCCGTGGGTTTACCGGCGCCGTGACCGGCATTGGACTCGATACGCATGATAACCGGCTGATCCCCCTGCTGCTTGGCCTGCATCATGGCGGCAAACTTGAAGCTGTGCAGCGGCACCACCCTGTCGTCATGATCGGCTGTCATCACCATGGTCGCAGGATAAGCCTGAGACTTGACGTTGTGATATGGCGAGTAAGCCAGCAACGCCGGGAACTGCTCGGCATTGTCGGCACTGCCGTATTCACTGGTCCAGGCCCAGCCTATGGTGAACTTGTGGAATCTGAGCATATCCAGTACCCCTACGGCGGGCAACACTGCGGCAAACAGATCCGGTCTTTGGGTTACGGCGGCCCCCATCAACAAACCACCGTTACTGCGGCCATAGGCGCCAAGCTTGCTCTTGTTGGTATAGCCTTGGTCCAGCAGGTATTCGGCAGCGGCAAAATAGTCGTCAAACACATTTTGCTTCTTGTCGAACATACCGGCCTGATGCCAGCTCTCACCATATTCGGCGCCGCCACGCAGGCTGGGCACAGCATAGATGCCGCCCATATCCAACCAGGCGATATTGGCCGGGCTGAATCTTGGGGTCATGGAGATGGCAAAACCACCATAGGCGTACAGGAGTGTCGGGTTGGTGCCGTCTTTCTTCAGCCCTTTCTTGTAAGACAGCATCATGGGCACCTTGGTACCGTCCTTGCTGGTGTAGAACACCTGCTCGGATACATAATCATCCGGATTGAAGGCGATTTTAGGGCTCTGGTACAGCTCGGACTCACCTGTCTTGAAGTCAAACTTATAGGTGGTCTGCGGCTGCACATAACTGTTGAAGGTGTAATAGAAGTAGTCTTTGCTGCGCTTGCCGTATGGACCGGCAATCTTGCCTTTGCCCGGCAGAGTCACGTCCTGGCGTTTGACGCCGCCCATGGAGTAGATGGACAGCTGTCCCAGCACATCATGCAGTGAGCTCACCACCAGATGATCATTGATGATACCGACACTGGCGATAGGATCCTTTGTCTCAGGGATCACTGTCTTCCAGTCTTTTTTGGCCGGGCGGCGCAAATCTATGGCAATCACTTTGCCGTTGGGGGCATCGAGATCTGTCTTGAAATAGAACACTGACTTGTCGTTGCCGATAAAGCTGTACTCGGCTTCCAACTCGGAAATCAGCTCGACCACTTCCGCTTTTGGATCTTTGAGTGACTTATAGAAGAAGCGGTTGCGGCTGTCGGTCCCTTGAGAGATGGACAGCAGCAGATAGTCACCGTCTTCAGAAACACCGATACCAAAGCCCCAGTCCTTGTTTTGTGGCCTTTCATAAACCAGCTTGTCCTGGCTCTGATCTGTGCCCAGCTTATGGTAGTAAACCTTTTGGTTGAAGTTGACATCGGCCATCTTGTCACCGCCGGCCGGGGCATCATAGCGGGCATAGAATACGCCTTCGTTGGCATGATCCCACACGGCAGAGGAGAACTTGATCCACTCCAGTTTGTCGCTGAGCAGTTTGCCGCTGGCAATATCCATAAACTGCCACTGTTGCCAGTCGGAGCCGGACTCGGAGACACCATAGGCCAGCACCTTGCCATCGTCACTCACTGACACGCCGGACAGGGCAACTGTGCCCTTGTCGGAGAAAGCGTTGGGATCCAGCAACACCTTCTCATTCCCCTGCTTGTCTTTGACATAGAGCACTGACTGGGCCTGCAGGCCGTCGTTGCGGTAATAGAAGGTGTTGTCACCCTTTTCAAAGGGGGCAGAGATTTTTTCGTAGTTCCACAGGGTGGTGATCCTGTCGACTACCGCCTGCTTGTTGGGGATAGCCGACAGATACTCCTGTCCGTAAGCTTGCTGAGCCTTAACCCAGGCTTCGGTTTCCGGGGTGCTTTCTTCCAGGTGACGATAAGGATCGGCAACCTGAACACCGTGAATATTTTCAACCAGCACTTCGGCGCGGGTCGCCGGATACTGGGACTTAACGGCAGCCAGCGAGCTCTGGCCATTTGGGGTATCTGTGCTCTGGCAGGCGCCGAGCGCCAGGCTCAAGCCTACAGCCAACAGCATAGGGCGAGCCAATTTTGTAGTTATTGTCATGGAAACTTCCTGTCCGACTAAATAAAGAGGCGTACAGCGGCGTTTTAGCAAAAAATGCAAACGCAGCGACTTGCAAAGTACTATACAAGCAAAAAAAACCGACACAATCGTCAAATGACAATCTGTGCAAGGATTGAACAATGACAAATGTTAATAAAACGGCAACAAGGATTAATTATATAAATTGCAGATTTATGCACCCACATTGAGTAAAGAAGCGAAACACGGGCTATAAGTGCATTTACGTGACCTGCATCACCTTTGTGACATTAGTTTTACTTATCTCATGACGTAGTTTTTCTCGCTTGTTGCTGACACATTCTGTCACTAAAATATGCCTCGTTTTCAGGAAGTATTTACCCCGGTAAATATGAAAACCAAGAACTTCAAAACTGTTGTGTAGTTTTCATGGCAGTTTTCCCTGGTTCTTATGCTTGACTTCCTTCCTTCAATTTGTTGATTGCAATGATTTAATTTTTGCGGCCCGCTTGTTTCAAGTGGGCTTTTTTTTATGTTTTAATCGCCACCTTTCCCAAAGACAACAAGGACCCGTATGTCACTGCTGCGTATATTGCTTGCTTACCTGTTACTGCTGGTCGGCGCTTTTTCAACTTATGTCTGTATTTTTGGTGCCTTCCAGAGCCTGCCGGAGCAACAACCGGCAAAATACTTTATGGTTATCTTCGGCGCCTTGCTGGCGGCTGTCAGCCTCACCCTCGCCGGTTTTCTCAACCGCCGCCGTAACTGGTGCCGCTCCAGCGGTATCGCCTTGTTGGCGGCTGCAGGTTTGGCGCTTTTGATCATAGTGTCCGATGCATCATACAGAGACACGGCCCAGTTGCCGCCAATGATCGCCTTAAACGATTATACGGTCGGTGGACCCGTGGTTATTTTGGTGCTGATACTCGGCGGCTTGCTGCTGTGGCAAGGTCTCAAGCAGGCCCGAAAGCCAGTAGAAGAACTCAGTAAAGAAACTGAGTAATCAAAGCGTTGCTCTGAACGGGACATTAGCCAAGCGCCAAAGTCAGCCGATGTAACCCCACAGGCGCTTAGAGCGTTAAGCTGTGTTACTCTCGAGTCACCTGCAATCATTGCCGTGAGCAACACAGAAGCCATGGCAAACTTTGATGTTTTATCTTGTGCCGCGCGCTCTTATACAGTGGCGCCAGCCGCAAACAGGGGTGATAGATAAATGGCTCATGAACTGGATACTCTGGATCTCAATCTGATGCGCCTGCTTAAGGCGGTTGTCGACAATCGCAGTATCAAGTTGGCCGCCATGCAACTTGGGATCTCTCAGCCCAGCGCCAGCCGGGGTGTAATGCGCCTGAAGCAAACCTTCCAGGATCCCCTGTTTGTCCGTAAACCCCATGGTGTAGAGCCCTCTCCCATGGCGCTGCGCCTGGCAGAAGAGTTTGACAATATTCTGGCCCCTATCGAGAAAGTCCTGCTGGAGTTCGAAGACTTCAGCGCCGACACCTACACAGGGCAAATAGCCATAGTGACAGATCCCTACCTGATGGATGAACAGGGACAAAGATTGCTGCAAAGCTGTCACCGGGCCTTTCCCAAAGCCAGCTTCACCTTTTCCAGCTGGAATGGTTACAGCCATGATGAGATGCTCGAAGGCATACATGACTATTGTATTTTGGATCAGGAAACCGAGCTGTCCAAGGATATCTATATGCGGCCGCTGTTCACCGAAAAACGGGTGATCCTGGCACGCAAAAATCATCCGCTGCTCGGCGATGAAAATGATTGGCAGACAGTGTCCACGCTGCCGATAGTCTCCCTGCCTGCACCGGCCTCCTACAATCCGCAATGCACTGTGGAGTCAGAGTATCAGCGTATGGGTTATCAGCCCCATGTGCTGCTCAAGTCCTACAATCTTAGGGTCGCCTGCCAGATGTTGCTGGAAACCGACGCCATCATGTACGCCAGTCAAGGCACTGCCAGGTTGATGCCGGAGCTGGCCTCCTTCCCCATGCCCCAGGTCAATCGGGAGTTCAGCCACTTCGTGGTGTCCGGCGGCTTTTTGCAGACCTACCGTAATCACCCGCTGCACCGGCATCTTCACAAGGTAATGCAAGACACCTTTCGGCCATCGCAAGCGTCTGTCCAGACTGAAACAGATATTCAAAAGTGAATATCTCAATTACCTACCAACCCAAAAATTGACCGGTTAACCTAGTGGCGTAAGTTTGGAATTGCTACTTAATTTTGTTGTTACTCCGTTTTTCATCACTTATCTGGCCAGATAGTTCCGGGTGTAATGCGCAATTCTCCGTTATGCATATTTTTAATTTCATGTAGAAGGTGAATTATGATCCTTGCACGCGTATTTCTATTGTTTGCGATTTCCGCCGAAGTGGCGGGTACCAGTACCATGAACCTGCTGGGGCCCGAAGGCTCAATCTGGGGCTACCTGTTGATGTACCTCTTGATTGGTGTGTCATACTTCTTTTTATCACTGGCGGCGAAGAAGATTGCCATAGGCGTGGCTTATGCGGTTTGGGAAGGTTTGGGCATAGCCCTGATCACCCTGGTATCCATGCTGCTGTTTGACTCCAGGCTCAACCCACAGGAGCTTGCCGGACTGGCCTTGGCCATCCTGGGTATAGTGCTGGTGACTCTGGGCGAGAGCCATGAAGGTGATAAAACCAAAGTTCAGGATACCGGCTTAGGAGCAAACAGCACCGCCGGTAGCCTGTAACGGAGGCGAACATGAACCAGTTTCTGACGCTCTCCTTTGGCTATGTGGTGCTGGCCGCCTTGATTGATATTGCCGCCAATATGGCGCTCACCCGCTCCAATGGGTTCAAGCGTAAATTGTGGGGCGCGCTGGCAATCCTGCTGGTGCTGAGCGCTTTTACTCTGCTGGCACAGGCAGTGAAAGAGATAGACTTGGCGATCGCCTACGCCTCCTGGGGCGCCATAGGCATTTTGGGAACGGCTATCGGCGGCGCCTTGCTGTTCAAACAAAGACTCAAGCCCATAGACTGGGTCGGCATAGCCGTGGTTATCGCCGCGGTTATCACCATGAAAACCGCCTAAGATCAGAAGGAATAAGTAAGGTCGAAATAAGCAAAAAGGCGCCTGAGGGCGCCTTTCTTATGCTCACTCTTTTATTAAAAACAATAAAGAGTTGTGCTCACTAAAGAGACTTATTTGGTACCGAAAATCTTGTCACCGGCATCACCCAGACCAGGCAGGATATAGCCCTTATCGTTCAGGCACTTATCGACAGACGCCGTGTAGAGTTCAATATCAGGATGCGCCTCTTCCAGTGCCTTGACGCCTTCAGGAGCCGCAACCAATACCAGCGCCTTGATATGCTTACAACCACGCTTTTTCAGCAAGTCTATGGTGCAAATCATGGAGCCGCCGGTAGCCAGCATAGGGTCAACTACCAGTGCCAAACGCTCTTCCATATCGCTGGCGAGTTTCTCGAAATAAGGCACAGGCTCCAGGGTTTCTTCGTCACGGTAAACACCGACGACAGAAATGCGGGCACTGGGAATGTTCTCCAGCACGCCGTCCATCATGCCAAGACCGGCACGCAGAATAGGCACTACAGTCACCTTCTTGCCTTTAATCTGCTCCACTTCAACGGGACCGTTCCAGCCCTCAATGGTCACAGTTTCGGTTTCCAAACCTGCGGTTGCCTCGTAGGTTAACAGGCTGCCAACCTCGGCGGCGAGCTCACGAAAACGCTTGGTGCTGATCTCAGCTTCGCGCATCAAACCGATTTTGTGGCGTACCAGCGGGTGTTTAACCTCGACAACTTTCATTCTTTTTCTCCTGATCTTGCGGGCGGGACGAGCAATCAGACTGGCGGCTCCCGGCGTGAAGAGCACAAACCAGCCGGATTTGGGCAAATTTCTGAGATTTTAGTTGATTTGTTCCGGCGGTAAAACAGAAAGTTTTATAAATCTGGTAAATCGTGACTTATATCCCTATGAATAAAGTGCAATCTTGGCTTTCGACCCCCCCGGCAAACTGCTAGAATAGCGCCGCATAAAATCCATAACGATGTACCCGAGAGGATCAAGTGAGTACCCCTACCCCACTGAGCTATAAAGACGCCGGTGTCGATATCGATGCAGGCAACGCACTCGTCAATAACATCAAGTCCGTAGTCAAACGCACTCACCGTCCTGAAGTCATGGGCAACCTGGGCGGTTTTGGCGCCCTGTGTGAACTGCCAACCAAATACAAGCACCCTGTGCTGGTTTCCGGTACCGATGGCGTGGGCACCAAACTGCGCCTGGCCATTGACTTCAAAAAGCATGACACTGTCGGTATCGACCTGGTGGCCATGTGTGTCAACGACCTGCTGGTACAAGGGGCCGAGCCGCTGTTTTTCCTCGACTACTATGCTACCGGCAAGCTGGACGTCAATGTGGCGACCGATGTGGTCACAGGTATCGGCGAAGGCTGCTTCCAATCCGGTTGTGCCCTGATCGGTGGTGAAACCGCCGAAATGCCCGGCATGTACGAAGGCGCTGACTATGATCTGGCCGGTTTCTGTGTCGGTGTGGTGGAAAAAGAAGCCATCATCGACGGCAGCAAGGTACAGGCCGGTGATGCACTGATAGCCCTGGGCTCCAGTGGTCCTCATTCCAACGGTTACTCACTGATCCGTAAAGTCCTGGAAGTCAGCCAGGCCGACCCACAGCAAGATCTGGACGGCAAGCCGCTTATCGATCACTTGCTGGAACCGACCCGCATCTATGTCAAACCTTTGCTGGAACTGCTGGAAAAACATCCGGTTCACGCCATGGTACACATCACAGGCGGCGGTTTCTGGGAAAACATTCCAAGGGTACTGCCAGAAAATGCCAAGGCCGTTATCCAGGGCGAGTCCTGGCAGTGGCCCAGCGTATTCAACTGGCTCAAGCAAGCCGGTAATATCACAGAACATGAAATGTACCGCACCTTTAACTGTGGTGTCGGTATGATAGTTGCCCTGCCTCAGGCTGAAGCCGCCGCCGCCATTGAGCTACTCAAGGCCAAAGGTGAAAACGCCTGGCAGATAGGCACTATCGCCAATCGTACTCAACAAGAAGAGCAAGTGGAGATCCTTTAATGCAGGAGAGTTGTCGCATATTGGTAATGATTTCGGGCAATGGCAGTAATTTGCAGGCTGTTATCGACAGCTGTGATAGCAAGATGCCAGGGCGCGTGGTCGGAGTGATCAGCAACAAGGCTGATGCCTATGGTCTGATCCGGGCCCATCATGCCGAAATAGACACCAGTTGCGTCATCGCCCGCAAAGAGGAGTCCCGCGCCCAATACGATGCCAGACTGCAGGCGGCTATCGACAGATATCAGCCCGACCTCATCGTATTGGCCGGCTTTATGCGTATTCTCAGTGATGAGCTGGTCAGCCGTTACCAGGGCAAGATGCTCAATATCCACCCGTCACTGCTGCCCAAGTATCCTGGATTGGATACCCACAAGCGCGCCATCGAAGCCGGTGACAGCGAACATGGCGCCAGTGTTCATTTCGTTATCCCGGCACTGGACAGTGGCCCTGTGATTTTGCAGGCCAAGGTACCTGTGTTTGCCGATGACACAGTGGAAACTCTGGCGGCCAGGGTGCACGAGCAGGAACACGCCATCTACCCGATAGTGGTGCGCTGGTTCTGCCAGGGTCGGCTGAAGATGGTTGACGGTAAGGCCTGGCTCGACGATGAAGCCATCGGCCCCAACGGCTACGCCCCGGACTGATCTCTGAGTAAACTTAGGGAAGGTGCGAATAAGTCCTCGCGGCACTCTGGCTTACACAGCAATTGGCGTTCAAGGCATCTGACTGAAGGCATGCCGGGGCCTGTCAAAGTCGGATAACGCAGAGAGCCGGTTGCTGTGTAAGCCCCGAAGGGCGTGGCTTACAGGCCTGCCTGCTGTGTTGTGCTTCTTACAAAGGACTAAGGCCATTTGCTGCGAACCACGCCTTGCATCCATGCCCGTAAGCCGACGCAGAGCACGCATGGGACTTGCTCGCACCTTCCTTAGGTTGATTAATTCAGCAAAAAGGAGCCATACGGCTCCTTTTTTCATTCCAACAATGGCTATTACGGCTGTGGCGCAAGCTTGACTCTCCGCTTAATTTACCCGGATATGACGCTCCGTTACCGGCTTTTTACAGCGGCCAATTGTAATTTTATGACCAATGGCGTTAGATAGGGGCAGTTATCAGGACAGAACGAGACGCGCATGAAGAATATTATCTGCGATATAGACGGCGTGCTGATGCACGACAACAAGTTAATCCCCGGCAGTGACAAGTTTATCGCCCGGGTACTGGAACAGGGAAACCCCTTGGTTATCTTGACCAACTATCCGGTACAGACGGGCAAAGATCTGCAAAACCGCCTCGGCGCCGCCGGGCTGCATATTCCCGAAGAGTGTTTCTATACCTCGGCCATGGCGACCGCCGACTTTCTCAAGCACCAGGAAGGCAGCAAGGCTTTTGTCATAGGTGAAGGCGCCCTCACCCACGAACTTTACAAGGCCGGCTTTACCATTACCGATATCAACCCCGACTTTGTTATCGTCGGCGAAACCCGCTCCTACAACTGGGACATGATCCACAAGGCCGCCCGCTTTGTTGCCGCCGGCGCCCGTTTTATTGCCACCAACCCGGATACCCATGGCCCGGCATATAGTCCCGCCTGTGGCGCTCTCTGTGCACCTATAGAGAGAATAAGCGGTCGTAAGCCCTTCTACGTGGGTAAACCCAGCAGTTGGATCATCCGCTCGGCCCTGAACCATATAGATGGTCATTCCGAAAATACCGTGATTATCGGTGATAACATGCGCACCGATATTCTGGCCGGTTTTCAGGCCGGGCTGGAAACCATACTGGTCACCAGTGGGGTCAGCAAGCTGGAAGACATAGAGAAAGAGCCCTTCCGACCCAACCATGTCTTTGCCTGCGCCGCCGACATAGATGTGATCTGAAACCATTGGTAACATTCCTTTTACCGCCTCCGCTTGTGTCGGGGGCGTTTTTTCGTCCATGATAGCGCACGGGCAAGGGCAAAGCCTTTGCCACTCCATACCTGACAATAAAAGCAACAACAGGATCCGTTATGCGCTTGATGATCCCCCTGTGTACCCTGGCACTCTTGAGTGCCTGCAGCCAAAACAATACTGCCGACGACCCCATCCGCGTTGTCAGTTTCAATGAACAAGAGTTTCGCCAGGACATCCAAACCCTGGCCTCGGATGAATTTGAAGGCCGGGCGCCGACAACCCGCGGCGAGCAGCTGACTCTGGACTATCTCAGCAAGGCCTTTGCCGATATGGGGCTTGAGCCCGGCGCCAACGGCAGCTTTTTGCAAAAAGTGCCCATGGTGAGCTATACCGCCAGTGAAACCCAGGCAATACAGCTGGCCGGCATCGATTTTCAATATCCCCAAGATCTGGTGCTCGGCAGTCGCCATGATGTCGAACGCGTCGATATCACCAACGCGCCGCTGGTGTTTGTCGGTTACGGTATCAACGCTCCCGAGTACGACTGGAACGACTACCAGGGTCTGGACATGAAGGGCAAAATCGCCCTTATTCTGGTGAATGACCCCGGCTTTGCCCGCCCGGATCTCGGTAAATTCAACGGCAAGACGATGACCTATTACGGCCGCTGGACCTACAAGTATGAAGAAGCCAGCCGTCAGGGCGCATTGGGCGCCATTATCATTCACGACACGGCTCCTGCCGCTTATCCCTGGTCTGTGGTGGAAAACAGCTGGACCGGCCCACAGCAGGATCTGGCCTCGGATTCCGGCAACGAGCGAGTGGCAGTAGAAGGCTGGATAACCCTGGATGCCGCCAAAAAGGTGTTTGCCAAGGCCGGGCTTGAACTGGACAGCGCCATCAGCCGCGCTGCCCACGGCCCACTGCAACTGACGCTGGGGCAAACCGCCAGCATAGGTTTCGATAACAAGGCCGAGTATGGCGACAGCTACAATGTGGTTGCCACTCTGCCGGGCAGCAGCCGTGCCAATGAGCATATTCTGTTTACCGGCCACTGGGATCATTTGGGCATGAGCAGTTCGGTTGAAGGCGACAGGGTATTCAATGGCGCCATGGACAACGCCTCCGGCATCGCCGGCATGCTGGCCATCGCCCGTGAGTTTGCCGCCGACGCCAAGGCTGGCAAGCGCCTCAAGCGTTCGCTGACTTTTATCGCCACCACAGGCGAAGAGCAAGGTCTGCTGGGATCACGTTTCTATGCCGCCCAACCGGCGTACCCGTTGGAAAACACCATAGGGGTGATTAATCTCGACAGCACCAATATCTATGGCCGCACCAAAGACTTCACCATAGTGGGCAAAGGCAAGTCTGAGCTGGAGCGTTATCTGGAAGCCGCGCTCAAGACCCAGGGCCGCTATGCCACAGCAGAGAAACACCCCGAGTCCGGCGGTTTCTTCCGCTCGGATCACTTCAGTTTTGCCCAGTATGGCGTACCTGCGGTATTTGCCGGTGGCGGCAGCGAACCTGTGGATCAGGCCACCGCTGACTACAAAGCAGCAATGAAGCAGCAGATGAAAGGCTGCTATCACAACCTCTGTGATGAGTATCATGCCAACTGGGATCTCTCCGGCGCGCTGGAAGATCTGGCCGTGTACTACAAGGCCGCCAAAGGCTTGGCGGATTCTGCCGACCGCCCGGGTTATTTCAAGGGCACAGAGTTTTATAGCCTGCGGCCGGAAACCGGCGTTGCTCCGGCGATTTAACCAGACACATTTCCCCATCCCCAAAGGCGCCTCCGGCGCCTTTTTGCGTTGTTTTCCGGGCAGATAAATCAATCGCCGATAAAAGCAGCGGCTTTGGGAAAGTGCCAATTTGCACGCTGTTACAGCGAGCTAAAATGCAGATCTTTCACCAATTAAGCGATTAAATTGTTTAACCCTCAAAAAAACAGGTCACAAAACGCATTATAATTTACAGATTTAGCCATTTTTATGATTTATATTCAAAAATAAAGCTTGGCTTTTGAGAATTCTACAGGCAAAGTGAAGCCATTGCTGAAGAAACACCAAGTTTGGAGTCTTACCATGTGTTCAATTTTTGCCATTCTCGATATCCAGTCTGATGCCGCCGCTCTGAGAAGCACTGCGCTGGAGATGTCCAAACTGATGCGCCACCGCGGCCCGGACTGGTCGGGTATTCATACCACTCCAAGAGCGATTCTCGCCCATGAGCGGCTGGCCATTGTCGATATCGAACACGGTGCCCAGCCGCTGTTATCTGAAGATGGCCAATTGGTATTGGCAGTCAACGGTGAAATCTACAACCACAAAGAACTCAAGGCCGAGCTCGGCGACAAGTACAGCTACCAGACCAACTCGGATTGCGAAGTGATCCTGGCGTTGTATCAGGAGTATGGCTGCGACTTTCTCGATAAGCTCAACGGTATTTTTGCCTTCGTCCTCTACGACAAGGCCAAGGACTGCTACCTCATAGGCCGGGATCACATGGGGATCATCCCGCTTTACACCGGCCGCGATACCAGCGGCAACTTCTATGTCGCCTCCGAGATGAAGGCACTGGTCCCCGTATGTAAAACCGTGGAAGTATTCAGCCCCGGGCATTACCTCTTCAGTGAAGATGACGCGCCGGTGCAATACTATCGGCGTGACTGGCGCGACTATGAAGCGGTAGCCCAAAACAGCGCCTCCAGCGAAGAGCTGCGCGAAGCGTTGGAAGCCGCGGTAAAGCGCCAGTTGATGTCAGATGTGCCCTATGGCGTTTTGCTGTCTGGCGGGCTGGACTCCTCGGTGATTTCCGCCATTACCCAAACCTTTGCCAAGCGCCGTATTGAAGACAACGATGCCTCCGATGCCTGGTGGCCACAGCTGCACTCCTTTGCCGTGGGCCTGAAAGGGGCACCGGATCTGGCAGCGGCGCAAAAGGTCGCCGATGCCATAGGCACCATACATCATGAGCTGCATTTCACCTTCCAGGAAGGCCTGGATGCCATCAAGGAGGTGATTTATCACCTGGAAACCTATGATGTCACCACCATTCGCGCTGCAACCCCCATGTACTTGATGGCGCGCAAGATCAAGGCTATGGGGATCAAGATGGTGCTCTCGGGCGAAGGAGCCGATGAACTGTTCGGCGGTTACCTCTATTTCCACAAGGCACCAAACGCCCGCGCCTTCCACGAGGAACTGGTGCGTAAACTCGACAAGCTGCACCTGTACGACTGCCTGCGGGCCAACAAGGCCATGGCTGCCTGGGGCCTGGAAGCCCGGGTACCCTTCCTCGACAAGGAGTTTATGGACGTGGCCATGCGCCTGAACCCAGAAGCCAAAATGTCGCGCGATGGCCGGATTGAAAAGCATATTCTGCGTGAAGCCTTCGAGCATAAGCTCCCGGCCGAAGTCGCCTGGCGCCAGAAAGAGCAGTTCAGTGACGGTGTGGGTTACTCCTGGATTGATGGTCTGAAAGAACATGCCGCCGCCCAGGTGGAAGATAAAGAGCTGGCCAACGCCCGTTTCCGCTTCCCGCACAACACGCCGGAAACCAAGGAAGCCTACTTCTATCGCTGTTTCTTTGAAGAGCACTTCCCGCTGGAGTCGGCAGCACTAACTGTACCGGGGGGGAAATCGGTTGCCTGCTCCACCCCGGAAGCGCTGGCCTGGGATGAGAGCCTGTCCGGCATCATAGATCCTTCCGGCCGAGCGGTGCGCTCTGTGCACACCGCATCTTATTGAACTTAAGTAAAAACAATAAAGGCGCCAAATGGCGCCTTTATTCATTACCGGGCATCAAAACTTAAATCCGCTTATGTGCCGCTTTACTTGCTTTGAGCTTGTTCACCTTAAGCTTCTTAACTTATCTCTTCGTTACTTGGGCTCTCTTCTCATCACTCTAAGCCCGGCAGCAGCTTGGTGGCGATCAACTTGCCGTTGCCGGCAGCGCTCAAGAATAGCCTGCCGCTCGCTGTCAGTTGCCTGATGCCAGGCAAGAATCTCTTCCAGCGTCCTGAAACATCCCAGGCAAACATCTTGCAAGTCCAGGCAGCAGTGGCGAATACAGGGAGAGTCCACCCTGTTATTGCGCTTTGGTTGCCCGGACATATTGGCTTCCTAGCTGCCGCGTTTAAGGTAGCTTGGCTGGTGCAGCTCAGTAACCTCAAGCGAGACACTGTCGACTTTGGCCACAGTTGGCTCCAGTGCGGCAAACACGCTTTGGGTCAGGGCTTGCTTTTGCTCATCGGTGCGTCCCGGCATAATGGCCAAACGCACATGGATAAAGCTTTGAGCGCTGTCCTCCCCAACCAGGAAATGTTCACAGGCATGCGCCCTACTCTTGATGGCAGATGGTGTGAACAAGCCTGAGTCGATGGCACCTTGGTGCACCGCCTGAACCAGCTTGGCAATCGACAACTGCTGCGCCAGGGGCGCCGAATACTCAATAATACAGTGAGGCATAATCCTTCCTTGTTAAAGGCAGAAGCATCTGGGTCTATTCAGACCAGACGGCATACTCATTTTGGCTCGGGCAGCGGAAATGAAAGCGCCGGCCACCGGGAAAACTGAAAATATCTTTGCAGATCTCCCCGCCATGGGTCTTGACGGCCTCCAGACTGGCGTTCAGATCATTTGAGTAAATCACCAACAAGGGGCTGCCGTTGAGGGTATCAAAGCTCAGTGATGAGCGAAAAAAACCGCCATCGATCCCGGCCTGGGTAAAGCAGCTGTAATCCGGACCGTAATCAACAAAGCCCCAGCCAAACACCGCCTGAAAAAACGCCTTGGTGGCTTCCAGCTCCCGGGCGGGAAGTTCAAGATAATTAATCCTATGATGTAACGCCATAGCTTTCCTCCCGCCGCTTGGGCGACTTGATTGCTGTGATACTTAAGTACTTAATACTTTGGGCGGCTGAAACTTGGACCGGGGCTATCGCTCAAGCAGGCTTGTCATAGTTATAGCAAGCGCTGCAGCGTTACACTGGCCAGCCCTATCAGACCGCCAAAGACACCGCCCCAGACAACCAACCAGCCAAGGTGGGTCTTGATCATCTGCTGCACCATCTCCTTGACCAACTGCGGCGTAAGCTCGGCCAGCCGCTGCTCGACAATATCCTGAATTTGGCTACGCATATCCGCCATCACCCCGGGCTGTTCCAGTTCGCCCTTGAGCAGCTCGTAAAAATCATCGCTCTTGGCAATATCTGCCAGAGATTGCTGCATCTTTTCGATAAAGGGTTGCTTGAGTGGGGTGAGCGCTTCTTCACCGCCAAACATGGATAACATACCACCCAATGAAGATTGGGCAACCGTGGCCACCAAAGCATCGAAGGCTGGAGCCAAGTCTACCTTGCCGATAACGCCGGACAGATCCAGGCTCTGTTTGTCGGAGCGGGTCGACAGGAAACGGTCTATGTTGGCCTCGGAGAAGAACTGTTCCATCATCAGCTCGCTGATAGCTTGCTTGAACTGTTCGAAACGGGCCGGGATCACCCCTGAGCCATAGAGACCCGGTACTTTTTCAAACAACATATGCACCGCCAGCCAGTTGGTAATGGCGCCGGATACGGCAAACAGGCCGATGTTGAATAACACATCGGAGTGCATGCCATAGCCGGTAAGCATAATGGCCAGCGCCAAGAGGTTGGTAACGGCGCTCTTGTCGAGCACAGGTGTCTGTTGTACTGCTGTTTTCAATCTGAAATCCCCTGAAATTAAAACCCGCTAATGGTAGCAAACAGGGGGCAGCAGATTAAAGTAGTGCGTGATACAGACCTTGCTCTGTGCCATCTGTCTCGACTTGTTGAGACAGTTCGCCAAATTCACGCTTGACCGCCAGCACCTTGGCATCCTGAGCCAAAGTTCGGGCTCGGCAAGTCAGCTCTTTGGCAATGCCCTGACCACGGTAATCGGGCAATACGAAAAGATCATCCAGATACCATAAAGGCTTTAGCAACAAGGAGGAGAATGAAGGAAAGACCTGAGTGAAGGCCACCGGATAATCACCCTCGGTGGCGATGAAGATCATCGAATCGTTTTCCAGTAAGCGGGCCCGTAAAAATTCACGGCAACGACTCAGATCCGAGCCCTGCCCCAGTTCCTGCCGATACTCGTCAAACAGCAGGACCAGTTGTTCCAAATCCATTTCAGTAGCCAAACGTATTTGCATTTTTCATCCCTGAATACAAGTTGAAATTTTACTATTTGCCAGAGGCAAAACGACAATAAACTCCTTAAACAACGCAAGGTTAACATAGAAAAGCTTCTCTGGCAGCAGCTTTAATCGCCATCCCCCATAAGTCAGTTCCCGTTCATGCCCACCCCGGTAGCCGTTTTCAACGAGCACACAAACCCAAGCGGATTTCGCCATATTGACCGGTGATAACAACTGCCCCCCGCCATTAAGCAAGTCACCCGGCCACTCCAAGGCTCCTAAATAGTTCCCCCGGCCATCAAGCACTGAAACCGGCAATTTAAGCGAGGCAATCAATTGGAATATTGCTCATATGATTTGCCGGGCACAGTTGTTTTCATGGAGAATTATGTTGTCAACCCCCACAAAATCAGGGTTTTATAACCTTTGCTAAAAACTTGACCTTTGGCTAATTGTTTTCAAATTAAGTACTGGGTATTGTATAACCAATTCAAACGCTTAGCTTTAGCTTATTCTTAAGCGAAAGCTCTGCGACAACGATACTTTTCCGTTTGTAACGGTATTCAGGGACGAACAGCATGTCGCGCCCGTGCGGTAGCCATGGCTTTACTAAACGCTTTTTGTAGGGCCTGGGTTTTAGGGTTCTTGGGTTTTAGGGTTCTTGGTTTTAAGGCACTTAGTTTTAAAGCGCTTGGTTGCAGGGCTTGAAGCGCTCATGGTAAGCGCCTCAGAACTGATTTTCTATACAGTATTATTGACGTTCTGGACAAAATGCCGGGAATTTGCAGCTAAGCTTGCGCGTTATTTCCGTAACATTTTAGAAAATTTCATTAAATTCATAAAGTTAAAAAATACAGTGGGTAGATAATAGGTTTGGAAACCGCGCATGCACGTTTACACTCCTCCGAGGACTAAAACACGCATGCACACTATACAGCTGTTAGGCACTAGGTAATTTATGGATTCAAATCTGAGCATGTTGAAATATTACAAGAGGCATATTTTTGCCTTGAAAGATATGCTTGATGAAATTGATCCATCAAGTAATGATTTTACTCCTCTGCTGGAAGCTCAAAAATACATTATCGATAGGATATTGGGTACAGAACTAAGGGTAAATAAAAAGAAAACCGAGCTAAGAGAGCTAAAGAAATCCCTGCGATCAAACAGAAATGGTAAAGAACGATCTATTGAAATTAAGTCGAAGATCTCTAACGTAGAAGAATCATTAGCTGGCTATAAATTTCTGCTTTATATTTGGAGATGTTTTGGTGATGGTATTGTTTTTAAATACATTAGCAAATGGAATCTCAAGCGGCTTCTCTTTGAAGTAGATTCACCTGAAATAAAGCAAAAATCCGGGTTTATTGGTGGGAAAGAAGGAATAGAGAAAGAGTGGAAAGTTGTCATGAGTGCCATTGACCACTATGTACCAGCTGTCCTTTGTGATATCACCAACTCGATAAGGCATGGTGATGTTTGTCTTCTAGGTGCAAGTGACCCTCACGTTATTGAGGTGAAATCTAGTCAAAACTCGAATAAGCGAGTAAAGCGACAAATTGAATCGATTGAAAAAATACATTGTTATTTTGAAAATGATCTAGGGTCTATTGGCGGCTTAGACGGTATGAGGCGTGTAGCATTCCCAGAAGATGAAAAACATCATAATGCAAAGATAAATGATGTTATTCGTACTCTTGTAAATGAAAAGTCCTGCAAGATTTGCCCAGAACCAGGGTTGCATTATGTGGGCATTCAAACGGGGACTGTTACCGATTATGATAATCTATTCAATGGAATTAAAGAGCCTTTGGTTTATATGCTAAACCAAGCTAAAACAGATGGTCGATGGGATAATTACTATCCATTTACACTCTCTATAAGAGATGCAGAATCTCTGTACCGTTTTTTGACTGGTGAGGTGTATCTATTTGTTGTTATTGATGGTTCTATTCTTAAAGCAATGTTTAAAGACATTGGTTTCGACTTAGATATCGTGATGTCTGAAGATGCTGGTTTTGTTTTTTCTAAGATGGTTGATGGTTATGAAGAACCCTTTTTTTATATTGCATCAGAGCATTACGTTGGAAGACTAGGGTTGGAATTTATCTCTTTAAAATGGTTCTTAGAAAAGGAGGAGTTCATGTTAAAAGAAATGGAAGATGAGCTTCTTGGTCAGTTACAAAATGCCTAACAAACGCAATCACGCGGAACAAATTTACGCTGCGTTCCAATTTCTCCGGTGTTGCGGGAGTTGATATGATTCCCTTTGTCAAATAGGTAAAAGTGTCCTTACCGGAGACCAAAAAAGCTCCGGTAAGGACACTCTGACAGTCGGACTTTGGCGAGTAAGTGTCGGCGGTTGATCTTGCACTCTTTTGAATAGAACCGCGCGAGTTTGGTTATTCGCATTACTTGTGTTCGCCACATGAGCCTTGCTGATTTTTAATGAGTTTATCAAATAAACGCAGGTTGGTTGGGATTGTGCCATGGTAATGCACAGTCTCAGCAGACTTATCAGAAACCCAGGCCACGTCAGTGGTCTCCTTGTGTACGTCCAACCCGATAAAAAGTGTGTTAGCTTTAGACATGTCGGCCTCCTGTGATTGTTTGCCTATTGGATCAACAAACAGTGTGGCTCTGGTTTAACTAATCCACGAGAAAACACGGAGGCCGACACCTGCACAAGGAATCATTATGTCTAAGCGCAATGGAGTAACATGAAAGATTATACTGTCTTGGTCGGTAACGATATAAATAACGTGGTTAAAGGTAAATCATGGAAGGATCTACTTAAGCAACTGACCAAACACCTGGATATTTCAGTTAATTTCTTGACCGACAAGCCTTTTCCTCTTGCATATGAAGAAATATGTTTTAAAGCTTTCAAGGAAGGCAATCATACTGAAAAAGATATTAAGAAGTTTGTAGCGAAACATGTTTTTGATATGCAAAGTGGTTCACTCCATGAAAGCATCATGGATCTTGGATGTGAGCACATATTAACGACCAATTACGATCTATGCTTGGAGTCTGTCTTTGTAAATGAACCAAACCGAATGGAAAATAAAGGCTACATAAAGGAAAACTTATATAGTATTTTTCGACATCATATAGCTGGGGATAAAAAGGTTTGGCACATACATGGTTCTGCCAATACATATAATTCAATAACATTGGGTTACGAGCACTACAGTGGATACCTGCAGAATATGAGGAATTATGTGGTTAATGGTACGAAAGACTCATACAAGAAGCGGTCATTTCCACCTTTGACGAAATCAATAAAAAACAATAGCGTCGAGAATTATTCGTGGTTAGATTTATTTCTTACCAAAAACGTACATATCTTCGGGCTTTCTCTTGATTTTAATGAGACAGATTTGTGGTGGCTGCTTACATATCGAGAAAAAGCGAAATATAGCAAAAAACTGCCGATAAGCAATACAATTACCTACTACATACCCTCTGAGTATGTAAAAAATTCACAAAGTAAAGTTGATATGCTTAAAAGTGTAGGCGTGGAGATTGTGATAAAGGAAAAATACTCAAGAGATAAAACAGCGTGGTACTCAGAAATAATTCGTAGTATTGATATAGAAAATGCTTAACAAGGTAAATCAGGATGACGCCTGGCGGTGCACCTGTTCACGACGTTATAAGGCATACTAAATGCGCAGATTAAGCATACATCGACCAAATGCCAAAGTAAGAAACCCAAGCCGTCATATACGCGCTTTGGAAAAATGGGCTTCTGGTTTTCAGGGTTATTATCCGGAGCGCTCAAGCGAGAGATATATCAACTTTAAGATCTGGACATTAGATAGAAGCAATATGGACACCCACTATTAGCACCCAAGCCACATCTGTGGTCCCCTTGTGTACATCCAACTCGATAAAAAAGTGTGCTAGTTTTAGGCATGTCGGCCTCCGGTGATTGTTTACCTATCGGATCAACAAACAGTTTGGCTCTGGTTTAACTAATCCACGAGAAAACACGGAGGCCGACACCTGCACAGGGAATCATTATGTCTATGAGTATTTGGAAGCATTGAATGACAGAAAAAGAAAACAATAATTGGCTGTCCTTAGTCGGAATGATATCTGAACTTAAGAAATGTGATGAATTAGGAGTAGTTACAGCATCAATTGCTATGGGTTTTATCGCAATTGATACTATGGCTAGCTTAGCTCGCGAAGAAAATAAACCCAGAGCAACACGCTCTGATTTCCATGACTGGGTTAACCGCTATCTCAAAGGTGACCCAGAGCAATTGTACCAGTATCGTGGTATAGATGTTTATGCTGCAAGGTGCGCATTTTTGCATTCGTATAGCTCTGATGCGGAACTGCATGAAAAAGACCCTGATATCATAAAGTATGTCTACCATGATGGTGGTAGACATACTTATAACCCAACTATTGATGCAAATTTGGTTGTCATTGCAACAAGGTCATTTGTATATGACATCATATGTGCAGCGAATGATTTTATGGATGAGTGCGCTAGGGACATAAAACTAAGGGCTAGAGTTGAAAGTCGCTTAGACTCTATTTTGCAAACCGAGCCATATCCCCAATAAAATACTCATAACAAACGACTATGGTATTTTTGTATGCGATGATATTTGTGGTTAGACTGGTGTATGTAAGCTTGCTTTATGTGCCCCTTAAGGCGGCTACATGGATTCCGTTATACTGTTAAAATATGGCACCCAAATTTTAACAAAGGCAGTAACACTTAGCAGGTGGGCAACATGAATGTATTTGGACCATTAGCATTTGCACTTATTGCAGCATTCGGAAATGCAATGTTTGCAGCTGGGCAAAAAAAGGCTGTAGTTCTTGATAACACATTACTATTTGTTGCTTGCTCTGGCGCAGTATGTGTTCTGCTTACGGTCTTGGTTGCGCCTGTCTTCGGTGATTCTGACTATATAGAGATGCTACGGCAAAATAGTAAGTGGATTATTCTAAGTGGCGTCGGACTATTTTTAACCTATTTAGGCTTCAACTTACTTTACTCTAATTATGGCGCTTCAAATTATATACTTTACGCAGTAATCTCGATTATCACAACATCGATATTTGTTGGTGCTTTGATATTTAAGGAGTCCTTGAATATTTATCATTGGTTAGCATGTTTAACGGCTGTGATCACGATAATATTATTTAGCGTGGGTAATCTCATTGGTAGCAATTCATAACAAGTGACTGTGGCAGCCCTTCAATTATTGTCTCGCTAACTCTTATGGTTTTAGTCCAGAAGCAATATGGAAACCCACTATTAGCACCCAAGCCACATCTGTGGTCCCCTTGTGTACATCCAACTCGATAAAAAAGTGTGCTAGTTATAGGCATGTCGGCCTCCGGTGATTGTTTGCCTATTGGATCAACAAACAGTTTGGCTTTGGTTTAACTAATCCACTACAGAGGCCAACACTTGCACAGGGAATCATTATGCCTAGGTGTTCACAGGAATTGGGGATGATCGATTATGAGTAACAGCGACCTTAAATCTGCCGAAGTAGATGATTATATTTCTGCGCAATCGGCTGACGTTCGGAAGGTGCTTGAAGAATTACGCTCTATGATTTGGAAAAGTGCTCCCTATATTTGTGAGCTCATGAACTACAATATTCCAGCGTTCGCTTTAGTCGAGGGAGGTAAAAGAGAAAAGCAGATAATGATAGCGGGCTACAAGAAGCACGTTGGGTTTTATCCTCATCCTGACGTAATAGAAGAGTTTAAAAAACAGCTATCGGGCTTCAAATACGCAAAAGGTTCTGTTCAATTTCCTTTAAATAAGCCTATTCCTGAAGAGTTGGTTGCACAAATGGTTAAGTGCAGGGTGGCGCAGCTCAAGCAATTAATAGACACAGAACAAACGACGGTGGCGTCAATAGCTAAATAACTGCTCCTATTTGTGCTACACCATGCAGAACCCATGTGGCGCAAGGGTTTCCGAACATATGCTCTTGGAGCCCAGCTCATCAGGCTTGGTGTTATAACTGCGTCAAGTTACTACTTGGAGACGATATCTGTGCAGTAATCTACTGTTTGGAACAGTTATTTAGTTTTTGGCTATATTATCAACCCACATGACGCCATCAAGAAGAACAGTAAGAACAATATGGACTCCACTATTAGCAGAGCAAAGACTCTAGCGCCCGGCCCCCAAAATTCCACTGAGAGAACATCAGTCATTCGCCTCTTTATTAGGCCATTCGGCTATAGACGTGAGTGCAAGAATTATGGCTCTCTTGGATTTAATAGCAACGTATCAAGATCAGACGGACGTTATATGGAATTAAGAATCATGGATCAGGATTTCGATATAGAGATAGTGGCAGTACTGGGGCTGGAATGCTTGGAAAAGCATCTC
Organism: Shewanella sp. BJSY2023SW005; assembly: GCF_047314585.1. Classification (NCBI taxonomy): domain Bacteria; kingdom Pseudomonadati; phylum Pseudomonadota; class Gammaproteobacteria; order Alteromonadales; family Shewanellaceae; genus Shewanella; species Shewanella sp. BJSY2023SW005. Next base: position 46,978 of record NZ_JBKORJ010000029.1, on the reverse strand, counting down.
AGTAAGTGTCCTATAGAATTAGAGCTTGTAGAGGCTCTCTCAAACACATTTATACTAAAGCAAAACAAAGTATCTGAAATTGCAGGTTTTACGTTTGAATCTCAAGAAAATGATGTATACACATTTTCAATGTTTACATCTCATAAATCCCCGATCCCGGCCAGAAAAGTCGTTTCACAATTTTCAGAGTTTTTAAGAGCTGCGGAATTGCCCCATAAAATAACCAATCTACAGTATGAAGTTGATTTTTATGAGGAATAGGTAGACTATAATTGGCCGCCATAAGCATAACATGCAAAGGCAGCATCGGACTTTGGCGAGCCAGGTCGACGGCTGACCTTGCAACTATTTCGAAGAGAGCGGCGTGAGGTTTAACCACATGACCATGTTTTCCGGGACCTGCCTCATAAGCGGGCTTGTCAGAAAGCCAGGCCACATCAGTGGTCTCCTTGTGTACATCCAACCCGATAAAAAGTGTGTTTACTTTAGACATGTCGGCCCTCTGTAATTGTTTGCCAGGTCTTTCAATAAAGGCAACAAACAGTGGCTCTTGTTTAACTATATTTAACTAATCCACGCAAAAACGTGGAGGCCTACAACGGCATAGAGAATCATTGTGTCTAAATACCTAAAGTAGTCAGTTATGGAATTCAAAGAAGAATTAAAGTCAAAGTCACCACCTAGAATTAAGAAAGCTGCCCAAAAGATAGCCAAGAGTAAATTTGGCGGTTATGAACAACTATTGCTGGATGCTTTAAAGTGTTTGGTAGAGAGGCCAAATTCCTGGCAAGCACAATCTGAAGTGATAAGAGCTCTTGGCTTCGTTGGTTCTAGTTTATCTCTTGAATACCTAAGAGAACTTGAAAGCAAGAGTCATGATGCAACAGTTCTTTACAAGGATATAGGTTTTGCAATTTGCATGATTAATGATGTGAGCAATGATTCATTCTTATACATTTTGAGCATTCTCGATACAGAGAATGACCTTTTGCTTTCAGGGGCATGCGCTGCAATTTTAACGTCGGGCAGGGTACCAGATGAAAAGACGATCAATATGCTATTAAGCTCCGTCATTAAAAGAGATTTGGATGAAGGTAAAGTAATAACACCTAGATGTTACATTGCTGCAGCTTGCTACAATTGGCCTCAAGCTTTAACTAAAAGTTTTCTTTTAGCATGTACTGAATCGAAATGGAGCGGACTCATAGAAATCGCAGAAAGCTCGCTAGCAGGTAAAAAGACAAAGTATGTACTTGTGTAAGTTGTACTAGCTCAGACCTGAGCTGACAGTTACCCGATTTTGGGGTGCCGTTGTCAGATTAGATTTGGGTTAAATTCTTTTCCGCCCTAATCCGTTTTCCATCAATTAATGTTGCCATCGGTGTGCGGCCGCAGCACATTTTGCCTTGATGGGTGCGTTCATTGTTATACAGCGCCAACCATTCGTCCAAGTCTTTTTGCAGTTCCTCCAGTGTGCCGTACAGCTTTTTGCGGAACGCGACCTGATAGAACTCATTCATGATGGTCTTGTGGAATTAGGGACACAAATAGCCTTTACATACAATCAACCACGCAACTTCGCGCAGTGGTGTGCCAATCAGCCTATGGACAATCTGGATTCGTGTGTGGAGTCGTTAGATAAGGCACTGGAACATATCAACAACACCAAACAACTGTTGCTTGCTGCACAGTGTGATGACTCAAAGATGTTGGAAGTAAAGCGCATTGAGCTGGGTCAAGGCTCGTACATAGACCTTCCAGGTACCTTATATATCAATGACTTCCTCATCCCCAATTTTTACTTCCACATGGTTACGGCCTACGATATTCTTCGCCATAAAGGTCTGGACATAGGCAAACCGGACTGCATCTTGCATCCTTGGTGAAGCAGGCATGAAGCCCGATTGTTCATGTAAGCCAATACAACTTAATTAAGACATCAAAAGAAATGGATATGGAATACAGCAGAGAAAATATTGAGCAACTGCTAGAAGGAAAACTGCAGGAAGCGGTAGAAAATTTTGGTAAAAAAGAGCTAAGGATCATTGATGTAGGCGTGTTTCCCTGGCACTCGGAGATTAGCGTATCCTTTCTCTTCAGCGAAGATTCGGCAGAGGAAGATGATATCGCAGCATGGCCCTATTTTGATTACTCCAAGATATTTGCAGGAGATTGGGAGCAAGCCAGAGAATTAGCCAAGAAAATGAATGAAATGTGGGCTATCAATAATGATCCAATCCCATTCTTCTCGGATTTCGGTTCTGCATTAACATCTGACCGAATATCGAGCGTTATAAAGCGGTTTAATTTGGCACCGGACTTTAGGATACAAGTACTGAACCCTGATGATCCTAATAGTAAGAACTTCTGCACTTAGTGAGTCGCCGCAACCTTCTGCCAAAGCGGCAACTGCAATTTAGGCCTATCACTACAAACAGAGTGCCACGAGGACTTGTTCGCACCTTCCTTAGGTATACAGGCCACTTGTGAATGTTTGCCAGTATTTTACGGTAAAACTCGGCAAGCATGAGGCGGTCGATTAATCGAATACACTCGAAAACACTAGGCTTGATACCCACAGGGGATCATTAAGTCAGGACGGATAAATAAGTGAACGAAGCAGTAATACTGAAATTAAGGACACTCATGGCATGCATCAGGGAGAAGAGAACTGCTGATGCAATCGACTTTCTATCAATGAACACTGAGCTGGTTCAGTTACAAACGCCATTGGGCAGCTTTCTTCATATTGCCGCTGATAATGACAACTTGGAATTGTGCCAGGCTCTAGTCAAGCTGGGAGCCGATATAGATAGTAGAGACAATATCAGTGGTAGCAGCCCAATCCATAGGGCTGCTTCGAATGGCAACGAAGATATTTTGAACTACTTCATCGGTCTTGGCGCAAGGCTCGATATTTCTGAGCCAGACCGTAATCCCCTTTTTACTGCAATTCATTATGGTCACTTCCATATTGTGAAGCGGTTGGTTGAGGCGGGTATAGATACCAGCATCCGTTATACCGGCCAGACGATGAAGGACATGGGAGCCCTTGAGTTTGCCCATGAATGGGGCCGCACTGAGATTGCAGATTACATCAAGCTCATCAGCTAACCTCCCCTCTTCTTCGTAGTCCAAGAAAGCCACAAAGCACAGCCGACTCGACTACACTCAAAGCTGAACTCAAAGCGGCTCAAGATCTGCTGGCCGGCGATCTTCACAGCCGAATTGTCAGCCCCTCAGTCTCAGGAGAACCTATCTATGAACTCCCCTTTTACTACCCATGGAGCCTTAAGTTGGCACGAACTGACCGCCAATGACTCTGAGTTGGCGATGCGGTTTTATGGTGAGATTTTTGGATGGAGCTTCAAGACGATGCAGTTGCCACAAGGCCCCTATCACATCATAGAAAATGACGGTATCAGCATAGGTGGCATCACAGACAGCCCGGCGCCGGCCATGCCAAGTAACTGGACTGGTTATATTACCGTTAAAGATGTTGACGCCGTCGCCATTAAGGCCAAAGCACTGGGGGGCGATGTCCTCTACGGCCCTGAGGACATTCCCCAGGTCGGCCGCTTTTGTTGGATAAAAGACCCCTGCGGCGCTATTATCGCCGCCATCACCTACAGCAGCCCAACCAAAGGATAAGGGCGGGCAAAGGCTATAGTCTTGCCAGAATTCAGGTTTGCTGAGCTGATACTGAACATTCAAGGTCTTTACAACCTTGGTTATTGCCCTCTTGTGAATGCAATGTTCAGCGAAAAGCGCTCTTGATCATTGCAACATGAGTTAGGGAAGGTGCGAACAAGTCCCATGCGTGCTCTGCGTCGGCTTACAGGCCTGGATGCAAGGCGTGGTTCGCAGCAAATGGCTTAGTCCTTTGCAAGAAGCACAACACAGCAGGCAGGCTTGTAAGCCACGCCCTTCGGGGCTTTCACCACAACCGGCTCTCTGCGTTATCCGACTTCGACAGGCCCCGGCATGCCTTCAGTCAGATGCCTTGAATGCCAATTGCCGTGTAAGCCAGAGTGCCGCGAGGACTTATTCACACCTTCCTTAGCTAAGTTTTCTTTTTGTATCATGCAGGTATCGAGCAAGATAACAAAAATCATAGGTTCAGAAGTGACTTACAAAGCATACCGAATACGCGTTAGAATAACGCCAAATTTTTGCCGCAAACCTGCTTCAAGGGATCTCACACCGCTATGCCCAATGTGCTGACTCAGCTCTTTTCACGCTTTCGCCGGGTGCCGCTCGCCATCAAAACAGGCATCTATCTGCTCATCGGGTATGGCCTCTACGCCCTGTTGCTTGGTGGGCTCGCCCCCTGGGTGATAAAGTCGCAAGCCCCAAAGCAACTGCAACAACTGCTCGGCCGTCAGGCGAGCCTGAACGATATCAGCATCAATCCTTTCCTTCTCAGAGTCCGTCTGGATAACTTCGCCCTGCAGGAGAGCGACCCACAGCAAGTCTTTGCATCTTTCAGCCAGCTTGAGTTGGAGCTGGCATTTTGGCGCTCGCTGACCCAAGGGGCCATCGCCATAGATCATATCTACCTCGTTGATCCGCAAGTGAATGTGCAAAGGCTGGCGTCAGAGAATGGCCAAGCTCAATTCAACTTCAGCGATATGCTTGCCCACCTTGAAGCCAATCAAACACCGCAAGCCGAGGCTACAGAAGACACCTCTGAACCGCCCAGAGTCATTGCCCGGGATATCCGGGTAACAGAGGGTAAGTTCGCTTATATGGATAAGGTCGCCAATACAGAGCTCAGTTACGACGAGCTTAATTTCAGCCTGCAAGCTTTGGATACCAAGGCTTATAGCCTCAGCTTGCCGGAAGACGAGAACAAACCGGTACTGGCGAAAGATGCCAACCGCTATGCCCTGTCGTTGACCGGCAGCGATAATGGACAATTGCAGACTCAGGGACAGTTTCAGCTGCAGCCTCTCGAAGTCACCGGTGAACTGCAACTGGCCAAAGTTTCCCTGCTACCCTTCTGGCCGTTTGCCGATGGGTTTATTGCCGCTAAGCTCAGTGACGGAGAACTCAGCTTCCAAAGCCAGTACCAGTTGAAACAACAACAAGATCAACTGCATTACAGTACCCACAAGGGCCGGTTTATTCTGGAAAATCTGCTCTTCTCCGACCAACAGCAAGCCAGAGTCAAGTTGCCGCTGTTGGCACTGGATAACATTCGGGTGGACGGCGACAACCAGAGTGTTGATATCGACGAACTGGCGCTGCAAGGCCTGTGGGCCGATGCCCGCCTGGATAAGCAAGGCCTGGATCTACAGCAGCTCTTTATGCCCGCCACAAATGCCAAGCCCGATGACACCGCGGCCAAGGCACAAGTGGAACCAGCACTAGCCCAACCAGAGGCGGCAGATGAAACCGAGGCGCTAAATAAGGCCACAGCGAAAGAAAAAGCCACAGCGCAAGATGAAAAAGCCACAGTGCAAGATAAGGCTACAGCGCAAGAAAAAGCCACAGCGCATACAGCCGCAGAGCCAAACAAAGCCCAGGAGCAAGAGAAACAGTGGCTGCTGACTATTGGCAAAATCAGTCTCAAACAGGCCGATCTCAACCTGTTTGAGCAGCAGCAAAGCAATGGTGTCCACTGGCGTGTCTACCCATTGGATATCACGACAGGTCCAGTGCGTTCCGATCTCGAAGGAAGCATAGACTACCAGTTGCAGCTGGCACTGAGTTCTGATGCCCAAACCCAGCCGGAAACCAGCCAAGGCCAGTTCAGCGCCACCGGCGCGATAGATGCCAAGGCATTCACTGTCAATGGCGAGCTGACGCTGACTGAGCTGGAATTGCAGCAGTTTCAGCCCTATCTGACGCCCTATCTCAATATGCAGCTTGAAAGCGGCAAGTTGAGCACTCAGGGCAAGTTCACGGCCAACGCCGAGGGTAAGGCCCATTTTCAGGGACAAGCCGGAATTGGCAAACTGCTTATCAAGGATGGATTGGCATTTGAGCCTCTGCTGAAATGGCAGAATATGGCGATAGATGCGATGAGCTTTGATTCCGAAGCAAACAGCCTGAAAATCAGCAATATATTGCTGGAACAGCCATACGCCAAAGTAATGATCACCGAAGATCAGCGCACTAATATCGGCGAGCTGATCAGCGCCGAACCACCTGGTGATAACTCGGCGGCTCAGTCGCAGACAAAACAAAGCCAGGAAAACGAAGCGCCACAGCAAACGGCCGCCAAGGAAAAAATCAACACCAAGGCCTCGACAGATAAGGCATTTAAACTGGATATCGGCAGCATTGCCATCAAAAACGGCTCGGCCTATTTTGCCGATAACTCCCTCACCCCTAACTTTGCTTCAGGTATCGAGGCGCTGGAAGGCAAGATAAGCCACCTGTCTTCTACCCCGGGAACCAAGGCCAGTGTCGATATCAAGGGCAAGATAGACAAGTATGCTCCAGTCACCCTAAGGGGAGAGGTGAATCCGCTGCTGGAAAAACCCTATCTGGATCTGGATTTGGTATTCAAGAGTGTCGAGTTGACCTCGGTGAATCCCTATTCGGGCACCTATGCCGGTTACTACATAGACAAAGGCCAGCTGTCTTTAGCGCTCAACTATCAACTGGAAGACAACCAGCTGAAGGGAGACAATCATCTGGTGATAGATCAGCTTAAGCTGGGTAAACCCAGTGATTCCGATCTGGCCACCAGTTTGCCGATTACCTTGGCTATCGCCCTTTTGCAGGACAGACATGGGGTGATAGATCTTGGCTTACAGGTTTCAGGAGATCTCGACAGCCCAAGTTTCAGCTTCGGCAGCATAGTGATGACCGCCATCACCAATGTCATCACCAAGGCGGTCACCGCCCCCTTCTCTTTGCTGGCCGGTCTGGTTGGCAGTGATGAAGAGCTGAACCTGGTTGCTTTCCAACCCGGTATAGCCACGCTGGACGCTGACGCCGAAGATAAGCTGAGCAAGCTGGCCAAGGCGCTGGATGACAGGCCCAAGCTGCAATTGAGCATTGAAGGCAGCGTGGCGCTGCGGGAAGACAGTGAGGCGCTGGCAGAGCAAAAACTGCAGCTGCAACTGCTCAAGGCCAGCAAGCTTACAGCCCTGCCGGACGAGCTGAGCGCCAGTCGATTCCCTACCCAGGGTAAGCTGGCAGATGCCCTGGTGGAATTGTTCGAGCAACAGCTCAAACTGGATGCCGATGCGGAAAAAGACAAAGTGAAGCAAAAACTTGCCGAAAAGGCCGACGGTGAAAAAGTCGATGAAGATACCCTGCTCACCGTCTGGCATATGGGCCTTTACAACCAACTGCTCAGCGCTCAGGAGATCAGCAATAACGAGCTGGCTAATCTGGCTCAGGCCAGGGCCCAGGCCATCAAGGCCTTCCTGGTGGACAGAGCAGCCGTCGCCCCGGAAAGAGTCTTCCTGCTCGACAGCAAGACAGAGATGAAACAGGATGCATCTCAGGCGATTCTGTCACTGAATGCCGATTAAAACCTATTGAAATCACATAAGAAAGGCTCCTATGGGAGCCTTTTTCGTATTCATGACGGATTATTGAACTGGTAAAGTGTTGCAGGGCTGTTATTATCGCCGGCAATCAATTCAGCCAAAACCAATAACCACAAATGCCAATAAGTCTGCAACAGATAACCCGAGACAATTTTGAAATCGTAGGCCCCCAAGCCGGAGCAACGCGAGCTGCTGGCCGATAATATGCTTTCCATCGCCGAAGCCCAGTTTTTTCCTTTCTATGTGCCCAAGGCGATTTACCTGAACGACACTCCGGTAGGCTTTTTGATGTATGAATCGCTTGCTGAAGAAGGAAAACCCAACGATTACAACATATTCCGCTTCATGGTAGCCGAAGGGTATCAGCAAAAAGGCATAGGCAGCCGCGCGATGGCTCTGGTACTCGAGGAGATCCGCGCCCAGGAAAATGCGCAGCGGGTGCATATCTGCTATGCAGATGAAAACCAAACAGCAAGAGCGTTTTACGCCGGTTTCGGCTTTGTTGAGCAAGGGCCGGATCCGGAGGATGAAGATGAAATCATCGCTACCCTTGAACTCCAAGTCCGGGCTTGAGTTTCACCACCACTGAGTTAAACTGCCTGCCGTTTCAAGCTTATATAGAGGATGCTTATGTTTGTTATTCGTTGGATCCTGGGGCGGATTATTTTGCTGCTCAACTTTGTTTTTTCACCCAAGGGCCTTAAGCGGCAACCCGAGCAGCAGGCGGATATCGATGAACAATGTCGTAGCCTCAGCCTGTATCAGTATCCGGCCTGCCCTTTCTGCGTCAAGGTAAGACGAGCCATGAAACGCCAGAGCCTGAATATCACCACCCTGGATGCCAAGCAGGAGCCACACAAGAGTGCCCTGCAAAACGGGGGCGGCACCATGAAAGTTCCCTGTTTGAAAATAGAACAAGCCGGTGAAGTGACCTGGATGTATGAATCCAACGACATCATCAGCTATCTCAATCAGCGTTTCGGTTGATCAATCCCTTGCCTGCCGTGCCAATACGGCAGGCACAGATTGTTCCAAGCTTTATTCCTGTGTATCGTCCCAACAGTAATTATTAATCAGGGACAGAGTAAATGGCAGCAGAGCAAAACCCACGCAACATAGAGTCAGTCTTGGCTCATCAAGAACAGACAATCCCTACGGAACTGGCCTCAGGAATGACGCCTCCACCATCCGTTGCAGAAGCAGCAAGCAATGAATCCAGCTATCCCATCTATGTCGGTTTTTGGGAGCGACTGGCGGCAACCCTGCTGGACTCACTCATGTTGATGTGCATCACAGTGCCACTGACTCTGCTAGTCTTTGGCATTGATGCCATATTGGAGAATGATGCCTTAATCTTGGGCCCGCTCGATGTTGTGATCAACTACCTGTTGCCTTTCATCTTGATCATCTTGTTCTGGCGTTATAAGTCGGCGACTCCGGGCAAGATGGTGCTAAGAGCCGTCATTGTTGATGCCGACACTTTGCAAAAGCCATCAACCGCCAGCCTGATAGTGCGCTATTTAGGCTATATCCCCTCTACTCTGGTACTCGGCCTTGGCTATCTCTGGGTGGCCTTCGATCCCCGGAAGCAAAGCTGGCATGACAAACTCGCCGGCACCCTGGTGATCCGCGCCCCCAAAGAATAAAGTCACACCTGTCAGTGGCGCCAGAGATAGACCCGGTCCGAGTAATCGTAGAGCCACTCGGGCCGGTAAACTACCAATAGAGTCACTGCCATGCCGTTGAGTAAGGCCTCCGGGAACCCAAGCAGCGGAATAAGCAGCAGATAGTTATCCACCAGGTAAGTGGCACTGTAATCCGTGCTGGCCCAGAGATAAGTTGACCAAGCGAGAATATGGCTGACGACAGATAGCCCGGCATTGAGAAAACCTGCCACAAAAATGAACACAAACAAATGTTTGGGTAATTTATGATAACTCAAGCTGTGTACTGTCAATGCCAATAAAAGCGGCAGGCAGACAGCAAACAACATCATGGGGCCCAACATCCAGGGCTGGTGATAGACAAACAGGCAAAAGAAGCTGACAGGTAGCAGCATCAACACGGACGCCAAGCGCCAGCCGAACATCAGCATCAGGGTTACCAAGGCCAGAAAATGCGCATGGATCCCCTCGGTAACACTGGCATTGAGCAGCCAAAGGCCATTTATGGCCAAGGTACTGAGCAGCGCCCGCCACTGCAAGCTCTTGTCCGCCAGCAGTTGTTGCCAGTCCCGTTTGGGCCAGATCCAGGCAAACCAGCCAACGAGCAGAACCAAATAGAGGATATCCGTCAGCCCAGGTTGCCATTGCACCTTATCGAAAAGATGTTGAAGATACTCAAACATAACCTACCATCCGGTTATCAAACAAAGGCGGTAGAGGTCGATGCTGCGCTGACTTATCACGCCGTTAATGCAATTGTGCTTATTCTGCAGTAAGTTAACGATAATTTGTATCTCCAAAAAAATAATAAGGATAATCACCCCAGCTTATGCGTGCGCTTTTTCTGTTATTACTGCCACTGCTGCTTTGTAGTTGCAGCTCAAAACCCAGCATAGATCCGGCCGATTTTGCCGGTGCCATCAAAGACAATTTCCAGACGCATATCAAGGCCGATGGCTTGAAGCTCTTTACCTATACGGCGCGGCTGATAACGCCCGATTCTGGCGGCAGTTACAGGATAAGTGTCCAGGCACCACGTACGGCAAAGGAGATGCGCCAACAACTGGCCATTAGAGAAGCCAGGCAAGCCGTATTTGAACAGCAACTGCAGCTTGGGCTCGATAACACCCTCAAAATGAATCAATATTGCCGTGAAGGTTTTTATGAACTCAGTCGTCTGCTGCAATCCGACAGAGGGGAGATCCGCGGTGAATGTCGGGATGGCGCCAGTGAGATGGACAGGAGTCGCTTCGGCAACAAGTAATTTTTTTGAAAATAAGCCTCAAATTTGCTAGTTTTGCCGCAGTTTACTGCTTTAGGTGTATTTGAGATGGAACCCACAGGAATTATTCAGGAGATAGAAGAGCCGATTAGCCGCAGCAGGGTAAATCGTCAGTTGTTGTTGGCCACCAGCCTATCGGCACTGGTTGCTATGGCGTTATTGCTGTTTGGCGATCAATATGCTCACCTTTGGCAGGATCAAAGTGCACTGCAACTCAGTCTGTTTCGCCCTGGTTTTTTATTATTGATAGTCTCGGGGTTAATAGTAATCCCCACTAGTGTGATAGAGCTTATCAAGGCCGCCAAAACGCCGGATAGGCCACTGATGTTGGATATGGCGCTACTCAGTATAGGAGTCGCGGTTTCCATGAGCTATATCGGTGTCTTTATGACCCTGTTCCTCTAAGAAAATCCCTTTCGCCACAGTATCAAAACCTGCGACGAAGCAGGTTGAGCTTGTTGCCCGGCCGCGGGCAGGCTAAAATGCCAGCCCTTTGCCCATCCCAAGTGGGAAGTACCAGGAAATTTTGCATGAATAAGCGACAAAAACTGACCAAAAAACTGGCCAAGCGTGCCAAAGCCCGGGAAAACAAGAAAGAGATCCCCAATTCAGGTCCCGCCAAACAGGGTTACATATCCAAGGCTGAGCGCGCCAAAATCGCTGCCGCCGAGCAGGCAGAAAACAATACAGTTGAGCAGCCAGGTAACGGCGCAGCTGAAAACGCTACTGCCGCGACTTGCCAATCTGACGCCCAATAAAGCGTAGCCAAGTCCCTCCTCAGGAAATACTTCTTGCAAAGGGCTTGGGCCAATCACTACGAACCACACCTTGCACCCAGGCCTGTAAGTCGACGCCGACCACAGATAAGACTTGTTCGCCCCTTAGTAGTACCTGAGCAGTTCCCGCCATTAAGGCCTCTCCCGCTGGGGCGAGGTAGCCTGGGCACTGGCTATCGGCTCCAGTTCTTCAGTCATCTGCCCCATCTGGGTACAGGAAGACGACAATGGACTGCTGGAGGCCATGGAGAGTTCCTCCTCATCAAGCCTGTCGGCCTCAAGACCTTGCTGGCGGCCATTGGCGGCCACTCTGGCTACCAAGCGATAGGCGGTGATCACCGCCAATACACCAAAGAGCACTGAACCCAGTGCCTGACCAATCAAGACCCCATATACCCCACCTAGCTCGGCTCCCAGATAAACAAATGGCAGCGTCCCGATAGTGGCCTTGCCCACATTGAAGGCGGTTGAATACTTGGCTTTACCCAGATTGTTGAATGAGGCGTTGGCTACAAACAGCGCGCCGTTGAACAGGAAAAACAGCGCCATATACTGACAGAAGAAACGTACCAGCTCGGCAGAATCCCCGCGCATGTCGAATGCCAATACCAAAGGTTCGCGCAGCAGCCACAGCAACAATGACATCCCAAGCACATAGGCGATACAGAATTGCAGCGCCCTTGTCAGGCATTCGCTGAGCCTGTCATAGGCCCTGGCGCCATAATTCTGCCCTATGATGGGCCCTATGGCGCCGGAAAGCGCAAAGATCATTCCAAAGGCCACAGGGGTCAAACGCCCAACGACGGCCCAGCCGGCAACGAAGCTGTCACCAAAGTCGGCAATCGCCCGGGTCACTACCGCATTGCCTATGGGGGTGGCCACATTAGTCAGCATGGCTGGCCCTGCGATGGCAAAAATAGCGCGCAGATCGCCGCGAAAGCTCGCTAGTTCGAAACGGCTCCAAAGGCCGTGTTTGATAAACACACCTCTGGCCGCGATCAGCAGCACACTGAGGCGCGCCAATACCGAGGCGGTAGCCGCGCCTTCTATGCCCATGGCAAACAGGAAAATAAAAATGGGGTCAAATACTGCATTGACCGCGCCGCCCGCCAGGGTCGATAGCATGGAGAGCCGGGCATCACCCACGGCGCGCAGGGCGCTGCCAAGCGCCATCGCCAAACAGATGACCGGCAAGGAAGGCACCAGAATATACAGATAATCGGCGGCCAGCTCGGCGGTATGTCCCCTGGCACCCACCAGCGCCAGCAGTTCAGGGATCAGAGCCGTCACCACTATCGCCATCAGACTGGATACCAGCAGAGTTACCATGGCGGCATTCAGCAGCAAGCGCTTGGCCCCTTCTGTGTCTCTGGCACCTACGGCGCGGGACACCAGTGCCCCCAGCGCAATCGACAGGCCGATACCTATGGAAGTGGTAAAGAAAGAGATAGTACCGGCATAGCCCACGGCCGCCGCCAATTCCAGCTCTCCCAGCATGCTGAGGAAGAAAATATCCAGCAGATCCACCACAAACAGTGCCGAGATCCCAACGGCCGCAGTAGAGCTCATCACCAAAATGTGGCGCAGTATATTGCCTTCAACAAACTTAGCCTGAGTGACGGCTTGAGTGGCTGTTTGAGTGACTGCCTTAGCAGATGATTGGTTGTTTGACACCCTAGTCCTTGTTTTCTTCCGGAGGTGGCTCCAGTTCACTGCCACAACGGTTACAGTAGAGAGCATGGTGATCATGCCCGGTTTTCAAGCAGTTGGCGCAGCGGCGCAGATCGCGGCTACGGCCCATCTCCTGGGAGATTTCAGCGGTGAGGATCCCCGTGGGAATGGCGATTATCGAATAACCCAAGAGCATGGTAAACGCCGCTATGGCCTGGCCGAGTTCTGTCTTGGGAGTGATATCACCGTACCCTACTGTGGTAATGGTCACTATGGTCCAATAGACAGACTTGGGGATCGAGCTGAAGCCGTTGTCCGGGCCTTCGACCACATACATGATGGCGCTGAGCACCATAATGATAAGACTCACAGAGAAAAAGAAGATAAACACCTTGCGACTCGACTGCAGCATCGCCTTGAGCAGGAGGTTCCCTTCACTCAAGTATCTGAGCAGCTTGAGTACCCGAAAAATTCTGAACAACCTCAGAATACGGATCACCAGGGTAAAATTGGCCCCGGGGAAGAACAGCGCCAGATAACTGGGCAGGATACTGAGCAGATCCACTACGCCGTAAAAACTGCGGGCATAACTCAAGCGATTGCTGGAACAATAGAGCCGCAGCAGATATTCCAGAGTGAACACCAAGGTAAAGGCCCATTCCAGTGCCAGGATGATATGTCCGAAACGGGCATGGATATCGGCCACTGTATCGAGAAAAACCAAGGCAACACTGAGAATAATGCAGATGATCAAGCTGATATCAAACCAGCGGCCGGCGGGCGTTTCTGTACCAAAGATGATGATCCTGAGCTTACGCTTGAGTTCCGGCTCCGGCGGCGTATCTGTCATCTTATGTTGATTCATGCGCTAAGCTTTCCTTACTTTCCAACCAAACGGCACCTCAATCTTTACCCTTTCGAGTCTCACGCATTCGAGTTCGTGGCGCCGCGCCTAAAAGGCAGGGGCGTAAGTCTGCCATGCATTGGCGTGAGTGCCAAATATTCTCTGGCTGACGCTCCGCGACTCTCGGCAACAATCTTGTTCAAGGGCTTCAAGAGGGCCCCCTTTTTCAGTTATTATCCCGTCAAAATAACCATAATCAGAGCCAAGTGGTCATGGGCCCATCGTTTCGTCATATAGTTTATGCAATATTTCTGCTGGCGTTTGCCCAGTTGTACAGCCCCTTTGCCTCGGCACAGGTGGATTTGGTGCTGGTCAACAAGTCAGATTCACGTCTGAGCCTGATTAAGGCCGGTAAGGTCATCAAGGAATATCGCATCGCCATGGGGGATATGCCCAAGGGCCACAAATATCAGGAAGGCGATCAACGTACCCCAGAGGGCCGCTATCTGCTGGACTACAAAAAGGCCAACAGCGCCTTTTACCGCGCGATTCACATCTCCTACCCCAATGACGAAGACAGACTCAGAGCCAAGGCGCTTGGGGTCAGCCCAGGCGGCCAAATCATGATCCACGGCCAAAATCCCCGCTCTGGGTTAACTCCGGAAGAGGCGCAGCAGTTTAACTGGACCAACGGCTGTATCGCCCTCACCAATAAAGAGATGGATGAACTCTGGCAGTTGATTGAGCCGGGCACGCCAATAGAAATTTGGCCCTGAAACAGGAATCAGATATGCAAAACCTTCAATCTCTGTCGCAGTTGTTGGCAGACTGGCAAGCCTTTGCCGACAAAATCATGCCCCTGATTGAGCGCCTGGGACTCGAGCGTTTAGGCGAGTGCGATCACGCCGCGCTGCGGGTCAACTCTGTTGCCGCGGCAGAAAAGCTCAAGGCCGAGTTTGCCCAATGTGGTGAAATTATCTCGGAAAATATCATCAACGGCCGCCCTATCCTGATCATACGGCTGCAACAGCCACTGCAACTGGGTCAATGGCAAATTCCCTGTGTCGAGCTGCCCTTCCCCGGCGATAAACACTATCCCGAAGAGGGATGGGAACATCTAGAGCTGGTTTTGCCTGGTGGCGCCCAAAGCTGCGATGAACTGGCTGAGCAACTGCGTACTCTTTGCCCCCGGACCCAAGCCACACTCGATGGCGACACGGATATTAAACTCAAGGCCAGCAGCCCCAAAGGCGAAGCCGAACGCCTGGCCAACCCGACGTTGGCGTTCAAGGCCGGCGGTGTCTGCGTCAAGGTGCACCCTCACAGCATTCAGGCCATCATCGCCAGTGAGCAGTAAGCGGCTCTGATGCCGCTTTACCCTTGAACGACCCGGTTGCGCCCTTCGGCCTTGGCAACATAAAGAAAATGATCGGCTTTATCCTGCAGATCTTTACCCGAGCGGCAACCAGCGGGGCCGGACACCAGGCCGACGCTGATACTGAGGCGGATAGGTTGGCCGCTCTCATCATGGAAATCTTCATCGGCCACTCTGGCCCGCAGCCGCTCCATCAGATGAACAGCCTGAGCCGGCGCGCAGTTTGGCAGCAAGATAGCAAACTCCTCACCACCAATTCTGGCAATGGCATCCGATTGGCGACACTGGGCCTGCATCAAGCCGGCCAGTTGCTTCAATACTTTGTCGCCGGTGGCATGACCAAAGCTGTCGTTGATTAACTTGAAATGATCCAGATCCAAAAGCGCCAGGCTGTAGTCTTCACGATTGAGCCTGGCCTGCTTATCCACCAGCTCCAATTACGGCTCGAATCCACGGCGATTGAGTAACCCTGTCAGCGGATCGCGAAAGGCCACCTGTTGCCAGGCTTCCCTGTGCTGCTCGGATAGGCGCAACTGGCGATTTTGCAGGGCAATCCCCAGTAAGACCAGCGCATTGGCAAAACAAAACGCGGCCAGTTCCGCCGTTTCTGCCGAATACAATCCGGCATCGAAGGGCCCCAGCCCCTTGGCGCTGCCACAGATAACGACAATGAAGGCACTACTGCTGAGGCTGCAAGTCAGCAGGAAACTGCCCTCAAATGCCTGCATCACCAACACAGGCAACAGCAGATACAAGACCCAGGGTTGATTGCCAAATGCCAGAGTGAAAATGAGTACTAAAGCCAGGATCGACAACAAAGATGCCCGGATTTGCCGTTGGCTGATAAAAAACCGCTCAGACCACCCCAGATACACCTGATAAACCAAGACTATCCCCAGGGCGTCAGCCAAAAACAGCATCACCGCCATAGTTGGCCAGTAACTCTTGTCGATATAACCGCCCCAAACAAGATTTGCCGCCAGCAGGATACTGGACAACGCCACAGGAATAACGCAAGCGTAGATCCCAAAACCCAGTAACTCCCTGGCTCTTTGCAACCCCATGGGCAGGGCCCAACGCAGCATTCTGGCGGCCAAAAGTGGCATCAGGGCATCAATTGCGGCGGAGACCCAGGTGTGCAGCAAGGTTTGGCTCAGATGACCGTTATTGAGCCCGGGAAGATTGGCCAGAAAGGAGGCGAGAAACAAAGGGACTATGGCGACGGCACCAAAACGCAAGCACAGAATAAGCCCTATCCCCGAAGGTAACCATAGAAGGGTTATATTGCTCGGCTGCAATACCAGAGTGGCCATGCCCAGTCGGCCGCTGAGATAACAGACCAAACCTCCGAGCAAAAGCAGCAGCCATTCGTCGCGCCCCCAACGTCTCAAATCAGTCACTTATTCTTCCGGCTATATTCATAGAATGAGTATAGCCAACCCCTTCTAAGCCTGTGGCTGACAAAGAAAAAAACAACGCCGCTAGGGGTTAAGTCCGGCGGCGTATGACATCGAGTGTGAGTCAGTCCAATGAGTCAGTCAAAGTAAAGCGCTACTTTTTCGCGTCACTCTTGGCTTGCTGCAATACCTGACTCATTGGCGGCACTAAAGTGGTAGGATCCAGACGCATCTGATACCAGTTGACCCGCCAATCCAGATGTGGCCCTGTGGCTCGTCCGGTCGCCCCCACTTCGGCCACCGCCTGTCCCTGTTTCACCTCATCACCCTCTTTGACATAGAGCTTGCTTAAATGCAAAAAGCTGGAGCTGACGCCATAGCCGTGATCGATAATCATGGTGCCGCCGGAATAGAACATGTCCGGTACCGACAGGCTGATAACGCCATCGGCCGGCGCCACCACCACAGTGCCGGTTTTTGCAGCAACATCCACACCATAATGCGGTGTGCCGGGCTTACCGTTGTAGACCCTTTGGCTGCCATAAACCCCTGAAATTCGCCCGGTCAGCGGCCAGATAAAATCGTCGGCAAACGCCTGCCGGGTACTGAAATGACTGCGGGCCGTCTTGACCTGGGCGCTGTCCTTGGCGGCGCGCTCCAGGGCCTTGGGATCCGGCTTCATGATTTTCTTGCTGATCCCCTCAACATACTGAATACGATAATCCCGCTTGTCGAGTTTGAGGTTACGGCTCTCACTACTGCCATCCGGGTAACTGAGTGTCAGCGTCTGCTCGAGCGCGGCCTCACGCTCAAAACCAAAGGCAAACCGGCCATCCGGCGTCAAGGTGATGCTCTCGCCATTGAGCTGTACCTCAGTACCCGGCTCTGTTCTGGCTCTGATCAGGGCCCCCTGCTCAAACTTGCCCTGAAACTGCACCCGTGATGACTCGGGTTTGATGTTAGGCTGGGGCTCTGACTTGGATTCGGCCTGCAGCATAGGACTCACAACCAAAGTGCCCAGCAGCATCAGTGGCAGCGCCTTAAAAGATGGGATTGGCATCTTGCTGTTATTGAACTTCACTCTTGCTCCTCTTTATCTTTACGCCCCATAGACCCCAAGGTGCGGTCTATTTGTGGATGCCTTTAGATTGCTTTTAGGTTGGCTTTATTCTTGGTCCGGCTCAGGCCAGGCAGTATCTATCAGTCGCCCTGATGCTGCGCCGATGCGATGGCGCCCTTGCCTATGCCCTCGAAGGCGACCACTTTAAAATGTTTGCCCGGCTCAAAGCCCGCCATGCTGTCGGCCATAAAATGAGCCAG
Organism: Shewanella sp. BJSY2023SW005; assembly: GCF_047314585.1. Lineage (NCBI taxonomy): Bacteria > Pseudomonadati > Pseudomonadota > Gammaproteobacteria > Alteromonadales > Shewanellaceae > Shewanella > Shewanella sp. BJSY2023SW005. Next base: position 29,138 of record NZ_JBKORJ010000029.1, on the reverse strand, counting down.
CAGTTCGACCGTGGTGTCATGGGGGATCAAATCACAGCAGTCTCTTGGCATCGCCAACTGGAAATACCCCTGCGGCGCCTGGTATCTGAAGCCAATATGGCTCTTGTCATCTATCTTGGTTTGGGGTGACAGCTCAAGCTCGCTGACACCAACCACATCTTCTTCACTGCCAAGGTAGATATCTTTCCAACGTTTGGCCCAGTATTCATCCCATTTGGGCGCGGCGATACCATCGGCAAACACATTGACAGGACTGCGGTGACCGTGAGCGATACGCTGGCAGTTACCGTCGTGCTTACGCAAGCCGTGACTGTAATGGTAATAGGGCGTTTCCAGCACCTCGTTGCGAAGTGTCAGGCTGATACCCTTAACATTGTCCGGCAAGGCATCTGTCAACGCCTTGTGCAAAAACTGGTTAACGCTGTCAAAATCGATAATCTCGCTGGGGATAAGGGCGAAAGCCTGCGCCGGGCAAGCCAGGTGAATGCTGCCGCGCAGACTATGGAAGTCCATCCACACCTTGTCGCCCTGCTGTTGCCAGCGTACCTGGCTACAGGCGGTGGGCACCAATAAACGGTGATCGGCCACCTCATCTATGGTTTGCTTGATGGTGCGCTTGACCTTGGAAAAGTCGAGCAACATGTTTTGCTCATCCAGGCCACCGTCGAGCAGCACATCGACTATCCAACTTTCGCCTACCATGCCGCGAAACGGGCACAGGTAAGAAAAATCAACCACAGTTAAATCTTTGACAAATAATTGCATTCTCGCTCCCAGGCAGATAAACAGTCCACCCATGTGTTATCGGCCGGCCGATATTGGCACCGATTGAACCGATACCGGCCAGGGTATCGGCACTTGACGTATCTTTCGCAAAAAGTCTGTGATCTTGTCCAAAAGCTCCACAGCTTTTTGCTTGAGTTTCCGGTATTATACGCAAGTCACTGCCAATATTAATAACGCTAATCAGGTATCCTATGAAAACCCTCATCTGCAACGCCCAATTGGTTAATGAAGGAACAATCCGTACTCAGGATCTGCTGATCGACAACGGCCGCATCAGCCAGATTGCCTCCCAGATCACGGCTCCGGCAGGGGCTCAGGTCATAGATGCTCAGGGTAAACACCTGCTGCCGGGGATGATCGACGATCAGGTGCATTTCCGCGAGCCGGGTTTCCCCAATAAGGGCACCATCGCCAGTGAATCCCGCGCCGCCGTGGCCGGGGGTATCACAAGCTTTATGGAAATGCCCAATGTAAACCCGCAAACCACCAATCTGCAGGCGCTGGAAGACAAGTATACCCGCGCGTCTCAAAGTTCATTGGCCAACTTTGCTTTCTATCTCGGCGCCACCAACGATAACCTGGAAGAGATTAAACGTCTCGATCCCAACCAGGCCTGTGGTGTAAAAATCTTTATGGGCGCCTCTACCGGCAATATGTTGGTGGATAACAGTGCTACTCTGGACGGCATCTTCGCCAACTCTCCTGTGGTCATTGCCACTCACTGTGAAGACAGCCCCACCATAGCCGCCAATGAAGCCGCCATGCGTGAAAAATACGGCGATGCCATACCTATGGAGCTGCACGGCGAAATCCGCTCCCGTGAAGCCTGCCTCAAGTCATCTCAACTGGCGACCGAACTGGCCATCCGTCACAAGGCACGCCTGCATGTACTGCATTTAACCACCGCCGACGAGCTCTATCTGTTTGAGCCGGCCAAGCAACTGGCACAACTCAAGGGTGCCAACATTACCGCCGAAGTCTGTGTACACCATCTTTCGTTCAACGACAGTGACTACGCCCGCCTCGGCAGCCAGATAAAGTGTAACCCGGCCATCAAGACCCTTGCCGATCAACAGGCACTGATAGATGCCGTCAATCGCGACATCATTGACATTATCGCCACAGATCACGCGCCGCACACCTGGGAAGAGAAGCAAGCCGACAGCTATTTCAAGGCGCCGTCCGGTTTGCCGCTGGTGCAACATGCACTGCTCGGCCTGCTGGATCTGCATGCCAAGGGGCACTTCAGTTTGGAAAAAATCGTCCAAAAGACCAGCCATGCGGTGGCCGAGCGCTTTGAACTCAAAGACAGGGGCTATCTGCGCGAAGGTTATCTGGCGGATCTGGTACTGGTGGATCTCAACAAGCCCTTCGAGGCCACGCTGGAAAACACCCGTTATCACTGCGGTTGGTCGCCCTTTACCGGCCACAAGTTTGCCGCCTCTATCAGTGGTACCTGGGTCAATGGTAACCAACTGTTTGACGGCAGTCGCTTTATCGACAATACCCTGGGCCAACGCCTCACTTTTAGTCGCACTTAATCGCAGTTAATCGCTGATAAACCAAGGGCTCCGCGAAAGGAGCCCTTTTTACATAGACACAAGTATGCGTGATGCTGGTCAATATCTTGTTTATTTCAAGTCAGGGCATAATGAATTCGGTAAACTGAAGCTATGTCAGATTGCAATCTTCTCCGGGATTTAAGGCCTTAACATAGCAAGCCCATGATTTTTATTATTTTCTAATATAATCGAACATGCTGGGCAACCTTATTTCTAAGTAAGGTCACAAGAGCGGGATCCATCCGCTGGTAATTGTCAGGAATATCCAGACACACAAGCTTCTTGCCTTTCAGAAGCTCCTTAAACTTCTTTGCGACCTTAATCTTGTGAGACTTTTCCATGACAAAGATAAAGTCAGCCCATTGAATAAGATCGCCACTTACTACAGTTTCGGCATTAGGGAAGGTGCGAACAAGTCCCATGCGTGCTCTGCGTCGGCTTACGGGCCTGGATGCAAGGCGTGGTTCGCAGCAAATGGCCCTAGTCCTTTGTAAGAAGCACAACACAGCAGGCAGGTCTGTAAGCCACGCCCTTCGGGGCTTTCACAGCAACCGGCTCTCTGCGTTATCCGACTTCGACAGGCCCCGGCATGCCTTCAGTCAGATGCCTTGAACGCCAATTGCTGTGTAAGCCAGAGTGCCGCGAGGACTTATTCACACCTTCCTTTGTACCGGCTCCAATCGCGTAAATCCCCTCAAATGCCGAGAAAACCTCTTCTCCGGTAGGGCTTCGCAAGCGATTCTCACTGCATACAAAAAGTAGATTCATGGTTAATTTATTTTCTCAGTCTGCATACCAGTTAACAGCGGCTTATGCTCTAAACATAGCCTTACATCTGCTCATATCTGCTATAGGTTTATTGCTAACGGGATAAACGCTCGTTTCCTAATTTCAATGAGTTAGCCAATAAAAAACGGTTCTAAAAGTCTATTCCGCCAGTTATGCGGCAATGCGACTAAAAACCTAAGTTTAACAAGCATTTTTCCCCAGTATCCGCCCCCTAAGGCTCCGTCGGTAACGCATAGCACACAAAACCAGCGCCAATCCCCCTTATCAACCAAGCTGTGCTTCTCTTGCCCCGTCGCTCCGTGGTTTAATAACTTCCGCTATAACCGAGTCTGGGTCGCCCGGACAGGCAGGGGAAGGTACAAGCAAGTCCCGGATATGCTTGGCTTAAAAGCCGGAGTCCTTGGCAACAGACCGATGAGTCTATAAACCATGCCCTTCCCTGCAGATGGCAAATTCAACACACTCTTGATTAAAAGGAATTCCCGTGTCCGTACGTTTTCGGGTTGAACCCCGCCATTGGTTGATCCTCGCCGCGTTGGCCATTGCTGCCTACGCCTGTTATCTATTGGTCGCTCCCTATCTGGGGGCAATACTGCTGGGATTTATCGTCTCCTTGCTGTTTTTGCCTGTGCACAAGCGCATAGAGGCGAAACTCCCCAAACATCCCAACCTGAGTGCATTGCTTTCCTGCATCTTGCTGACAGTAATCATCTTGATCCCCTTGCTATTCATGCTGATTTCCGTGATTGAACAGGGCGTCAGCTCTGCCACCCATGCCTATCAATGGCTGACCCATGGTGGTGCCAAGGAGCTGCTGGAACATCCTTGGGTACAGTCAGCACTGGCGCTGGCCAATAAATGGCTGCCGTTTGACAGCATAGAGCCGCAGGAGATATTGCAAAAAGCCACCGCAGCGCTTACGGAGCTCAGCACCCGTCTGGTTGGTTTGAGCACGGCATTGCTCGGCAACATCACAGGTTTCTTTGTCAATTTCTCCCTGATGCTGTTCGTACTGTTTTTCTTCCTCAGGGACAACGAACAGATTATTGCCAGTCTCAGACACGTTATCCCCCTGTCCCGCAGCCAGGAAGACAAAATTCTCGATGAGGTGGAAAAAGTCGCCAAGTCGGCGGTACTCGGCTCATTCCTGACCGCCTTGGCACAGGGTTTTGCCGGTGGTATTGCCATGGCCATAGTCGGCCTGCCGGGATTGTTCCTCGGCTCCATGATGGCATTCGCCTCTTTTATTCCTGTGGTGGGTACCGCACTTATCTGGGTGCCGGCGGCGCTCTATCTGGCATTGACCGGAGACTGGGGCTGGGGGCTGTTCCTTTGCGCCTGGGGCATATTGGTGGTTGGCTCCATTGACAACTTCCTGAGGCCGATTCTGATGCAGGGATCTGCCGGAATGAGCACCCTGTTAATTTTCTTCTCTTTGCTGGGTGGCTTGCAGCTATTTGGTCTCATCGGCTTGATTTACGGCCCGATCATCTTTGCCGTTACCTTGGTGCTGTTCCGTCTCTATGAAGAGGAGTTTCATGAGTTTTTGCAGCAGCAGGACCAAGCCTGAGTCTGCCGCCTGAAGCTTAAAAAGCCCCGCATTTGCGGGGCTCTTTAAGATTGATTTTAAGACTGCGTTCTTAAAGCCAATTGCATCTATCAACTGAATGCCAGGAAGGGCGAGATACACAGCAAGATACCAGTGGCGATAATCACATACAGGCCAACGCCCTTGTATTTGTGCAGCGAAGGTACCCGGTAAACCAAATAGGCCGGAATCAGACAACCCACCAAACCGAATACCGGGCTGCAGATGGAGGTGAAACTCAGCACAGGGGCATTCAGCACAATCGCGCCCCAGGACAGCAGTATGGTGAATACCATAATGCCGTACCCCACCAGCTTGGCGTTGATCTTCTCCTTGGGCATAACCCGCTGCAGTAGGTTCATGGTGATCCCCTGGCACGCCTCCCGAAAACCCAGATACACCCCGAAGTAAGCCGTCATCACGGCAAAGATGTTCAGCGTCAGGCTCAGGAGTTTCAGCGTCTGGCCAGGCATACCTTGAGCCACCATGGCCAAGGCAGAGATATTTTCCTGCTCGGCCCTCACAGCTTGCTCATGGCCCATCGCCAGAGTGAAAGAAACGGCGTAGAAGAACACGGTAACAAACAGCACACCAAAGGCAATATTCATGGCTCGCATCGCCTTGAAGCGCGCCACTTCAATCGACTTCTCCCGCGAACGATAAGAGATCACCATGGGGCTTAGACTCTGGATAAACAGAATGGAAGTCAAGGTAAAGGGCAGCATCACCACGGCATCACGGATCCAATGAGTCGTAGTGGGCACTGCACCGACATTATTGATATCCCACTTGTCGACCATCATTAAGCCGAGCAGCGCCACCACACCCAACTTGGTGAGCACCATAAGGGTAGAAATTTTAAATAACAGGTTTTCGCCGCGGGAGGCCAATGCGACCAGAAGACAAATAAGCCCCAGACCATAGAAGGGGTTTTCCGACAGCAGGCTCTTGGTGGCTCCAAAGCTTTGCAGGAAAGAGGCACTGTCATTGGTGATCGCCGTCGAGTAGACAAACACCCAGATGACCAACATGACAAAGTAGAGTGCGCCGAGAAATATGCCCCAGTTTTTCCCCAGATAGCCACTGATCACACTGGGATAATCCTGACATTCGCGGGACTCGGCCAGGGTATTGATAAACAACTTCTGAAACATGTACATGGCCGGATAACCCACCACGGCAGACAAAAGAAACACCCATAATCCCATTAACCCCACCTGCACAGGCAAAAATACTATGCCCGCGCCTATGGCCATGCCGATGGACATGATGATCCAGCCCCAGTCAGTACTGTCGAATCGGGTCGCTTCCTTCCAGGCCTGCGTGTCTTCCCGAGTAATTGTTGCGCCCCACTCTGATGTCAAAGTGTCAGTTTTCATATAACAACCTTAGTTATTGTTGGATACCCAACATGTTATTTTTTGCAAATATATTTGAACCAACTGACAGCAGCAACCAGATTTTTGCAACTTTTGCTGATGCCGAGAATTTAACCACAAAACCGCCAACTTATAAGATCACCGTCACACTAAAAGCAATTACAGCCCACCTTTTTATAAAATAAATTTGCAAGAAGAAGCCTATTTGCAAATAATTGTGCAGACAAAATCGCTTGTTACTCAAATATATTTGCAAGGAATATCATGAAAAAGACTATCAATGCAGACAAAGCCCCCGCAGCCATAGGCCCCTATTCTCATGCAGCCGCTTATGGTGAGCTGCTTTTCACCTCAGGCCAGCTGCCAGTCTGCCGTGAACAAGGTGCTTTGGTCGAAGGTGGGATCAGTGAACAGTCCCGCCAATCGCTTTTGAATCTGCAATATGTGCTTGAAGCCGCCAACAGTGGCCTGCAAAACGTGCTCAAAACCACCTGTTATCTATCCGACATCAATGACTTTGCCGCCTTCAACGAAGTCTACAAGACCTTCTTCAAGCAAGACTGCCCTGCCCGCAGCTGTTTTGCGGTGAAAGATCTGCCCATGGGCGCCTTGGTGGAAGTCGAAGCCATTGCCCATATCAATCCTTAAACCAGACTCGGTGGAACCTAGTGATGAAACCACAGTGGCAACAATATATAGATATCCTTAATCAAGTTGTGCGTCCCGCGCTGGGCTGCACCGAGCCTATCGCGGCGGCTTATGCCGCGGCCGTTGCAGCCGAAACCTTGGGCGCCAAGCCTTTGAGCCTGGAAGTTCAGGTTTCGGACAACCTCTACAAAAACTCCATGGGAGTATTTGTTCCCGGCACAGGCAAGATAGGCCTGGCCATTGCCGCAGCGGCAGGAGCCCTTGGGGGCGATGCCGATGCAGGCCTTGAAGTGCTGGCGAATATCAACCCGGCACAAGTGGCCAAGGCCCAGGCGCTTATTGACGCAGGTAAGGTCAAGGTATGCCGCATTCAGGCCGACGAGTTTATTTACTGCGCTGTGACAGCTGCCAACGACAAGCACCAGGCCAAAATCGTTATCAGTGGCAGCCATACCCGAATTGCCGAGAAATGGCTCGACGGCCAACTATTGTATCGGGCAGAAGCCTCTGCCAAGGGCAGTACCGCTTCGGTATGCGACGGGGTCGATATCAGCATCGCCTCAATATATGAGTTTGCCACCGGGATAGATGTTAACCGGATCAGATTTATTCTGGCGGCATCGGATCTGAATTCCCGTTTGTCCGACGAAGGCATGAATTCGGCCTATGGCCTGGAGGTGGGCAGAACGCTGAAGAAAAACATAGATACCGGCTTGCTGAGTGATGACCTGCTCAACTCCATAGTCATGTATACGGCCGCGGCTTCTGATGCCCGCATGGGTGGCGCCACCCTGCCGGCCATGAGCAATTTTGGCAGTGGCAACCAGGGGATAGCCGCCACTGTGCCTGTGGTTGTAACGGCCAAGAAGTTCAACTGCAGTGAAGAGCAGCTGGCCCGGGCACTCATCATGAGCCACTTGGGCGCGATTTATATCAAGTCCCACTATCCGCCACTGTCAGCCTTTTGCGGCAATACAGTAACCAGTGCCGCCGCTGCCATGGCCATGGTTTATCTCGCCGGAGGCAGTTTTGAGCAAGGTTGCTACGCCATTCAGAACGTTATCAGTGACAGTGCCGGCATGGTTTGTGACGGCGCCAAAGCCTCCTGCGCCATGAAGGTCAGTACCTCATCAAGCACGGCTGTCAGGGCGTTTTTGATGGCACTCAATCAGCATGCCGTATCGACTCAGGGCATAGTCGCTGCCGATGTCGAACAAACAATCAAGAATCTGGGGCAGATGATCTGTGATGGAATGGTGTCGACCGACAGTACCATTATCAGTATTATGTCTGCCTAATCTCCGACGCCCGGCAATTGCCGGGCCATCGCAAGAGGATAGCTGTGAAACTTCATAAGTTGACCCCCAAAGATATGGACATACTCAACGCCATGGGAAATGTGGTCGATGGTATAGCCACCATGTATGGGCAACACACAGAAGTGGTTTTGCACAGTCTGGACCGAGACCACCCTTCAATAATCAAAATAGCCAATGGCCATGTCACCGGCCGCAGTGTCGGCGCTCCCATTACCAATCTGGCATTGGAAAAGCTCAAGAGCGGCCACGATATTTCCGAGGCCTATCTCAGCCAGAGCAGCAACGGCAAGACCTTGAAATCCATCACTACGGTTATTCGCAACGAAAAGCAGATGGCCATAGGCCTTTTGTGTATCAACACGGATATGGATGCGCCCTTGATGTCTGTACTGCGCTCCATGCTGCCGCAGCAATGTCCGCTCACAGAGAGCAATGGCACATCGGAAGTCTTTGCCCGTAATATCGAAGAGGCGCTGCACAGCACCATAGACAAGGTCAACCAGGAAGTACGCCACAGTGAACTGATCCCGCCATCGAAAAAGAGCCGTGAAATAGTGACTCGCCTCTTCGATGCCGGTATTTTTGAGCTCAAGGACAGTGCCCAGGTGGCCGCCAAGCGCCTGGATATTTCTGTGCACACCATTTACCGCTACCTGAGGGAATTAAAAGCCCCACAGGAGTAACATTGACAATGGGCGGGATCATCGGCGTTAGATGACAATGCCATGGAAGAAGTGAGACCAAGGAGCCGGAATGCCAAATCACAGACTCATACCCTTCGGTGATAACATCTGGATAGTTGCAGGCAAGACAGTGCCTTTCTTTGGCCTGCCTTACAGTACCCGGATGACAGTGGTCAGGCTTGATGATGGCACGCTTTGGCTCCACTCCCCCATAGAGCTAAGCCGCGAACTGCTCGAGGAGGTCAAGGCCCTCGGTGAAGTCGGCTATCTGCTGGCGCCCAACTCATTGCACCATCTGTTTGTCAAAGACTGGCAGCAAGCCTTTCCCAACGCCCTAAGCTACGCGACCGAAGAACTGGCAAAAAAACGCAGCGATCTGCATTTCGACCAACTGCTGCTCAGCGAATTGGCAGACTCGCAACACAATGCCCCTTGGCTTGACGAGCTGGACTTCTGCCTGTTTCAGGGCAGCCCTGTGATGCAGGAGGCTGTATTCTTTCATCGCCGCAGCCGCACACTGATCCTGACCGATTTGATTGAGAACTTTCAGCCCGAGTGCTTCAAAGCCTGGCAAAGACCGCTGGCACGCATCAGCGGCATACTGGCCCCCAACGGCAAGACGCCGCTGGATTGGCGCCTGAGCTTCAGCTTTGGCAAGCCTCAGGCCCGAAAGGCCCTGGCGACTATACTTGGCTGGCGAGCGGAGAAACTCATCATAGCCCACGGTGAATGTCAGTCCCGGGATGCCGACCGCTTTATCCGCCGTTCATTCTCCTGGCTTGGGAACCTTGACCACTGACAGGCACTGCAGCATAAACCAGCAAGACTGCTGACTTCGCTGCTTACCCAAAGACAGATACAAAAAGACAGGCACAAAAAAGCCCAATCATAAGATTGGGCTTTTTTGTTTTGAATGTGGTCGGTATGAGAGGATTCGAACCTCCGACCCCTGACACCCCATGACAGTGCGCTACCAGGCTGCGCTACATACCGATATTTGTCTTGAGCGGCTGGCGCAGTGTGCCGTCTCAACGAGGCAGAACTTTATCAACAGTCGCGAGGCTGTGCAAGCTCCATCTGAGAATTTTTAGTTTAACTGCCTAGTTTGTGGTCTGTTTTTTCTCTATCGTACAGTCTTTAATCCGCAGCACTTAATGGTTGTACAAACGCCGCCCTTCGCGCATCACTTCGATAAGTTCCGGGGCACTCATCTTCTTGTCCAGGCGGTTCTGATAAGCCTTGTCATAGATACGATATTGACCGTGACGGTCAATCACAGTGATCTCCGACTGCTGATAGATGGCAAAAATTCTGGCATCACCGACATAGACCCAAGTGAGACTGTCCGGTTGCAGCAAATGACGACCGGCACTGTAATCTGTGGCCGGATTGCTGCACCCCAGCACCTGGCTCATCAAGGTTGGCACCAAACCATAGTGGCTGGTGCGGTATTTAGCCTGAGCGTGGCCGCCGACGGGCCAATGGATCACCAGAGGCACATTGACATTGGCCGGTGACAGGTCTCGTCTGGCTTCATCGGCATTACTGGTGAACACCTTGCCATTGACACCTGTGATAATCACCAGGGTATTTTCCGGCATAGCAGACAAGAGTTGCTCCAGCTGTTTGTCGATAAAGTTCAGCGATTGCCGATATTGATTGAACAACACCTTCTGCGCCGGCTTGAGGGCACTGTCGGGTTTTACCGTCTGCACGCCGAGGAAACCTACCGGGGTATCATAGTCTTCCGGTGATTTGAGATTCAGCAGTACAAACCAAGGAGCTTGTTGCTGGGCCCGCCACTGCTTGAAACTGTCGATATTTTGAATATCGGCCATGGCACTGTCACCCTCATCTTCGGCAATATGAGCGTCGAAGTCGCGGAAAATTGCCTGGGGCCGCGCCTCTGCATAATTGCTTCTGCTGGTAAACAGCCCCAGATTATAACCCTGCTGCTTGAGGCTCTGCCCCAGCAAGGGGCTGGTGTAATTGAGTTCCACCGCGTCCATATAACTGCCCTGCAGCCCGTAAAGCAGGGAAAACATGCCGCTGCGGTAGGTGTTGCCACCGCTGAGGTGATTCATAAACTCATGGTTTTGTTTGCTGTAGCGGCTGAAAAACGGCATGGTCTGCTCGTCGGCCATATCGGCCCTGAGGCTGTCGATGGCAATAAGCAGCACATTGGGATGTTCTTCGGCGCTGCAGGTCAGCGGCGCTCTTGGGTATTTAAAGCTGGTTTCGGTATCCACCTTCAAGCTGCTGGAGCCATCGATACCGTGATTTTCCATGAAGGTGCGCGCCGTTGCCGGATAGGATAACGGGTAGGCATCATCGAAACGGGTAATTTCAGTGACATCGGCGGCATCGGCCCAGATATGAATAAGATGGCTACTGACAAAGCAAACCCCGATAAAGGCCACCACCTTGTTGCCATAATTGCGCTTTTGAATTTTCTCAATCCGCTTCCAGATAAAGTTGGCGGCGGTCAACTCCAGAGCGAGGATCCCAAGGGGGGTGACGATATAGGAAGTGCCATGCAGCAGACTGTTGAGGTCAGCCCAGGCCAAATCGACTGCGAAGGGACTCAAATGCATACCATAGTCGTCATAGACTATGGTGTCATAAAGCATGATACACAGGCCAAGGGTGGCCACCACTGCCGCGTATCCCCGAAGGATACGCGAGTAAGGCAACAACAGAGTAACGGGAAACAGCAACACCAGATAGACAATAAACGCCAGGAAGCTGAAATGGCCTATGGTACTGACGCCAAGGTAACCCCAACCAATCCAGGTTTCCGGGTAGCCGACACTTTCCAGATATCGACTGCCGACTATCATGGCCAAAAAGCCATTGAAGAAGGCAAACCAGTGCCCCCAATTGATTAGGCGTGAAACCCTATCCTTGCCCAACTGCTTTGTTCGCTCGACCATATGGATCCGCTTTTTGTAAGTTGCCTGTGTATCTTACATTGATTGCTATTATGTGCTTTTTGACTTACAACGCCACTATTTAGCGCATTTCAGTTGTTACAAGTCAACGCAGGGATTGTGTCAATGCCTTGGCAAATTGTTCCGCCACCTGCTGACGGGCTTCCTTGGGCACCTTGGTCGATAACAGATGCGAAGCCGCATTCCCCAGCGCCATCAGGCCAAGATCGGTCGGAGCCTGGTGTTTTTCCAGCACAGCCAGCAATTCGGCGATCAGGGATTCAACTTGAGCATTGGTATATTTTGATTGGATAGCCATAAATAAAAAATGATTCACTCAGATTAGGATTAGCGGCATATAATAGCGGATTTACAACAGAGTATCACTATCGGGGCTTATGAGTATTCACGTCGAACAAGCGATTATTCACGCAATCACCCAAAACGGCGAAGGCCAGCTCAGCTGCCGTCTGCGCCCTCAACCACTGCTGAACAGCCAGGCTGTTGAGACCATGCTTGATGAGCTGCACCAAAGCTATTCCAGCAAAGCGGGAAAAGGCTTTGGTTATTTTGGCGTCCCCGGTGATGATGGCGAAGCCAACCCCGCCTTCAAGGAAGCACTCAAGTCTTATCGCGATGGGCAGCAAGGCTTTGTAGAATTCTCAGCCACTGCCGGCAAACTGCTGCAGGAAGAACTCTCCAAGTATGACTTCAGCCAGGGCGGCTTTTTGCTGCTGGCCTGCTATACCTTTATGGCCAGCGACTACCTGTTTGTGGCACTGCTGAATGCCAAGTCGTCAATGACAGTGCTGGATGATATGGAGCTGTCGCAAAACGACCATCTGGATCTGAATAATATCCAGTTGGCGGCCCGAATCGATCTCACCGAGTGGCAAGCCGACAGTGAGTCACGCAAATATATCTCCTTTATCCGCGGCAGAGCCGGTCGCAAGGTGGCCGACTTCTTCCTCGACTTTATGGGCTGCGTCGAAGGGGTTAACCCCAAGCAGCAGAGCAAGACCCTGATGCAGGCGGTGGAAGACTTTGTCGGTGGCGGTGAACTGACCAAAGAAGAGCGTCAAACCTGCCGCGACCGGGTGTTTGAATACTGCACCTCCCAGGTCGACAGCGGCAGTGAAGTCATGCTCAAGGATCTGGCCGATGAACTGGCAGAATCCGGCATGGATTCCTTCTATGACTTTGCCGTGGGCGGTGATTACGGTTTGGAAGAGGAGTTTCCGGCCGATAAATCCACCCTGAGGCAGTTGAAGAAATTCTCCGGCACCGGCGGCGGCCTGACCCTGAGCTTTGACAGCTCACATCTGGGCGAACGGGTCATCTACGACCCTATCTCGGATACCATTTTGATCAAAGGCGTGCCCGCCAACTTAAAAGATCAACTGGACCGGCGCCTCAAGGGCGAATAAGGCTGTCAAACACGTCAAGGCGCTTTCATTGTTCAAGGGCGCCTTGATGCTTTTTCCGGCTGCTATCTTCAGCTATTCATCTTTATCGGCTTGCCCTGTTTGACCACCCAACCATCCCTTTTTATGCAAAACCGCCACCACAGCTAACCTTGGCGAGTACCGATTCGAAACAGGTACTGGGTAGCGCTCAAGACAAATATTCAAAAATTATTGTTAAATAAACCATTTAGCTCTAGCATTTGTCATTAACTATTCGTTAACTCCAGACGGGAGTTGGAACCGACTTGACCCACTTGCCCTGGTATCGACAACCACTGTTGCTGAGTCTGATGGCCGGCCTGATAGGCTTTGCCTGTAACAGCTTCCCTATCCCCTTGTTTGCCAATGTGCAGTTGGTGTTGGGTAATGCCCTCTATGTGATTGTCGCCATCTTACTTGGGCCTTGGTATGCCCTGCTCGCCGCCACCATCAGCGTCACCTCGCTGATGCTGCAATGGGACAGCCCGCACGTTTATCTGCTTTTCTGCCTTGAGGCCATGGCACTGGGGGTTGCCAGGCTCAGGCGCTGGCCGGTATTTTACGCGGGTGTCGGCTTCTGGTTGTTGCTGGGCATGCCACTTATTTATGGTTATCTCCACTTTTTCAGCGACTTACCTTCTGAATACATTCCATTTGTGGTGATCAAGCAATCGGTCAATGCCATAGTCTATATCACCCTGGCCTGCTTGATTGTATTGTTAATCCCTGCATTGACACGCCTGATTGCTCGTCAGTTACCCGCCAAGCGCAGTGGCTTTGGCGAGCAACTCTTTTACAGCTTTTTACTGCTGCTTAACCTGAGCCTGATGATCTCTACCCTGGTATTCAATTATTACTGGGTCAATAAACAGCAACAGATCCTGGGTAAACACTTACATGAAACCGCCAAAAATATCGGCCTGGCGGTAGAGCATTATCTCGAGCGGCACAAGTCGGTTATAGCCACCGCCGCCGAGCTTATCAAACACAGTTCACCCACTCCCGATGAATTGCAGCGGATGCTGTCGCGGCTGCACAAACTCAATCCGGGATTTTTAACCATGCTGATTGCCGATCCCGAAGGCAGCATAGTGCAGGCAAGCCCTGTCAGCAGGCTTCAGGGCCTTGAAGGAAATCATATTCGTATAGATGACAGGGATTATTTCCAGCAGGCGTTTTTCAACGAGCGCCTCTATGTCTCACCGGTATTTCTCGGCCGGGGCTTCGGCTCAGATGCCATAGTCGCCATCAGCAGCCCGCTGTATCTCGCCACAGGCCCACAAGTTATCGGCGTATTGGAAGGTTCACTCAACCTCAATCGTTTCAGTGAACTGGATAATGACTTTCTGGAACAAACCAACCAGTTGATGTTTATTGTCGATGAGAACATGCGCCTTATCTATGCCTCCAGGGCGTTGGCCTTGCCAAAACTCGAGCGGCTCAACTATCGCCAAAGTGGCAAGCACTACAGCTCTTTATTGCCCATGCTCAATCTAAAAGCACTGGATAATGACAGCCCGGAATATGTTTACAGCCACTATCGCCTGCCAAACAACTGGCAAATTTTTGTGCTCGACCCTTACGCCCCATTGCTGCACGAAGTAGAGCGCCAGTTTATGTTCACTTTTGCTCTACTGTTGCTGTTTTTACTCTTGTCGCTGCTGGTCGCCAGGGTGGTGGGGCAACGCCTGACCATGCCGCTGGAGTTGATTTCAAAGCAGCTCAACAAGGGTAAACGTCTTACCGAGGATAAGTTACTCGATGGCCACAATGTGCCCGTGGAAGTAAGCCATCTCTACAGTGAGCTCAAGGAAAGCCAACGCCAACTGATGGCGCATCAGTTGGATCTGGAGGAAAAAGTCATCATACGAACTCTGGAGCTTGAGCAGGCCAACCGTAAACTCAAACAGTTGGCCCAGACAGATCCACTCACAGGACTTGCCAACAGACGCCATGCCGAAGCGAGTTTCGCCACATTGCAGGGTCTGTGTCAGCGCAATCACGAAGCCATAGCCGTGGTGCTGATGGATCTGGACTTTTTCAAGCGGGTCAATGATGAATATGGTCATCTGGGCGGCGATGAGACCTTGAAACAGGTTGCCGATTTACTTAAGACAAAATTCAAGCGCGACTCGGATCTTATCAGCCGTTATGGCGGTGAAGAGTTATTGTTGCTGCTGCCCATGTGCAACCCACTCAAGATAGAGCAGTTTCTGAATGAAATTCGTCAGGCCATTGCCGAGCTTGAGATCATCAACCCCGAAGATCAACGCCTAATAAGTGTCACTGCCAGTATCGGCGCCCTGATTGCCAACGCCTCCTATAGCTCATCTCTCGAGGTGTGGCTGAAAGAAGCCGATGCCAACCTGTACCAGGCCAAAAGCGAGGGGCGCAACCGGGTCATCTGTACTCTGTCGGCTCAGGATTTTGACTGAAAAAGGCTTCAATCCGCTGCATCTGATAATCGAAGAAAGGGTTCCAACGTTGGCGCAGCATATCCGCAGCCGGAATGCTGATGACACCGCGCTCCCCTCGGGACGCTGCGGCGCCAATTTGAATGCGCTCCATACTATTCGGCATCTGATTGCCATACAGGCTGTCGTTGGCAGAAAATGGCAAGGCCACATGAGACAGGGAATAGACAGACACGGGCCATTTGAAGTCAAGTTTTTCCACTCCGCTATGAGTACCAAACTCTCTGGCCTGCACCAGATGGCTAAAGCCCACCTGGTTCTCAATCAAAGTTCCCCGGAAAGTCAGGTTGGTTCGCGCCAGTATGCCGCTGATTTCCGCCAGCGGATCCACTGGTGTCATGCTGAGGTTCACTTGACTGCGGTTCATATCATAGATCACCAGTTCATTGGCTCCCTTGGGCAGTTGCAGAAACAGGTTCTCCAGCACAGCTTTCGTCGATACCGAATCATCCACCAACGACTGAAACGCCAAAATCGGCGGCAACTGGCGTTTTTTATCCTCAGGCAAAGCCAACAAACGCTGACTGTTGTACTGCGCCAGGCGATAAACCACATCACCGGCATTAACGGCAAAAGAGCTGTATTTGAAGGGGTCATACTCGGGTGAGATAGTATTCCAGCTGAGTTTCTCCAGCCCCAGAATATAGCCCAGCTGCGACTGCCACTGCGCGCCCACGGCCATGGGGGCCAAACCTATGGCCGGTGACAGCATCACCACCTTTTCATAGTCCGTGGGCCTGCCGCTGTGAAGGTTTTCCAACTCATGGTTGAGTGCCAAACTGGCACCGGTGGAATAACCTATCACGTAGAGAGGTTTGCCGTTTAGCACCTGGTTCATATGGCGACTGGCCAGCCTGACGGCAGCGGCGAGATCCTGCCATTCCAGGCGCACCAGGCCTGATGGCAGAGTGCCATGTCCCGGTAGCCTCAACGCCAACACATGAGCGCGCCCCTTGAACTGCTCGGCAAACTGATGCATGGCGTAGGGTGAATCTGACATACCATGAAGCAACAAGAGCCCGAACTGCGCGTCCGCATTGGCCCACTCAAAACTTTGATTCCAAGGCAAAGCCCAGCGCTTGGGATCCGCTATGCTGCCACTGTGATAACGATTGATGGGGGAACTGATGCCACCGGAAAGCTTGCCAAGTTCCTGATCAAGCTCGGTAAACAGCTGCTGCTCCAACTTGAGATAATCACCGAAGTCCTCGACTCCCTTGTGGCGATCAAACTCATGGCTCAGAAAATGGGTATGCCAAGGACTTAAATCGGCGCGGCCATTGAGTAGCCAGATCCCGGTTACAGTCAACGCCAGCCCTATACCGAAGCAAGCATAAAAAAGCGCGATAGAGAGCTGTTTCCCCGAACTGATAAGCAGAGTTTTCATTGACCTTTACCTTGAACTGCCCCAAAGTGGCGACGCTGGAATGGCATTACACTGAGATTCATTGGCATAAAAGTCTAACAGAGAGCAAACGTGCACGCACACTCAACGCCTTCATTTCCTTTGCGTATTGGTAACGACCTGGCCAAAGCGCGGGTTTATCTGCCCAACCCGCCAACACTGCCGCTTGACTGGCATTGGCAGCAGAGCGATGCCGCCGCGGCCTTGATAGCCGCCAACTCCAACCACTGGCGCAAAATCCTGGTGATCTGCGCCAAGATATTTGCCCCGGATGACGACTGGCGTAGTTTTCTGCAACAGGGGCTCTTTTCCCAGGTAGCGCTTGAGATAGGCGCGACCGAGCTAGTAACTGATAGCGGCATAGCTCTTATCGCCGGCAATGAAGCCGCCGGCAAACTCAATATCGCCGACGATGCCGGACAGGAGCTCACCGGTGCCCCCGGGATACAGCGGCTGGATCAGTGGCGCTGGAAAGTCCCCTACCTGGATTACCGCCAGTTTCCCAACGCCAGTATTTTGCTGCTGCGCCAAGCGCTGCACTGCAACCCATAAAGAAAACGCCGCGATTAACGCGGCGTTTTACGATTCAATTTGAGCGGTTAATCGTAAATGGTCGGGATAGGCCTGCGCTTATGCTGCGTGGCTTTGTAGATGGCTATGATCCTGCTTTCCACCTCGGCGGAAACCGGCTTGCCCTCAAGGAAGTCGTCTATCTGATCGTAACTCAGCCCAAGGGCGACTTCGTCCTCAAGCCCAGGGTTGTCACACTCAAGATCCGCCGTTGGCGCCTTGCGGACCAGGGTTTCCGAGGCGCCGAGGAAGGCGGCCAACTGCCTGACCTGACGCTTATTCAGGCCAAAAAGCGGCGCCAAGTCGCAAGCACCATCGCCCCACTTGGTATAGAAACCTGTGACATTTTCGGCGCTGTGATCTGTACCGACCACCAGGCCCCCGAGTAAGCCAGCTACCTCGTATTGGGCTGCCATCCGCATTCTGGCCTTGACATTACCCTTCACAAAATCAACCTTGTTGGCATCCGGTAGCGCCAGTTCAGCGCGGTCAAAGCCACTGAGTACATGCTGATGAATGCCGCTAACCCCGTCATGAATATTCACAGTCACCAGTTTGCTGGGGCGGATAAATGCCAGCGCCTGCTGCGCCTCATGTTCATCGCGCTGTTCAAGGTAAGGTAAACGCATGGCCACAAAAAGGTACTCAGCCTCGGCTTTGCCTTCATTTAACGAATCTACCGCCAACTGACATAAGCGCCCGGCCAGGGAAGAATCGACCCCGCCACTGATCCCCAGTACCAGAGTCTTGCAGTGAGCCTCCTGCAGTTTGGCCTTGAGAAATGCTACCCGCCTTTCCACCTCATATTCAGGTTCAATAGCACTCAGTACTTTCATTTCTCTTAAGATCTGTCCTTTCACAGTGGGCTCCAATCTGTTATCGGTATTTATAGGTCTGACTTTGATACCGGCCGTGCAATAATTTACTAGGCGGCCTGGATCACCGACCGCTAAGATAACATAAATTCTTACCCAGGATAGCAAGATGCACGAGGAGAAAATCCATTACTGGCGCGCCCCATCCCATCCCGAACTGGAGATCAGTCGGGCCAGTTTTCAACATTTTCACTTCGAGCCCCATGTTCATCTGGACTTTCATATCGGTGTGGTCAGTCACGGCGGCCAGGACTTTCATTACCGTGGCCAAACCTGGCACCTGAGACCCCATTGGCTGTCGACCCTGGATCCCGACAGCAGCCATGATGGTCAGAGCAGCGAACAACAGGGCTATTGTGCCCTGGTAATGTCCCTGCCCCATGACTGGCTGCAACAACTGGCGCGGGATCTCGGCCTGGGATATTTCAGTTTTGCCGCGCCTATGTTGCATCATCCGGCGCTGTATCGGGAATTTTGCCAGCTGCACCATTTGCTGACCCAACCCATAGCAGCCAATGACCTCCTGGTTCCCGAAGCCGCGGTTATCGCCTTTTTGGAAAAGCTGATGCGCCTGCATGGCCGCAAGCTCAATACAGAGAGACTGCCCCACGCCTTGAGCCAGAGTCAGCTCGATAGGTTAAGAGAAGCCTTTCATGCCGATCCCGGTGCGCCATTTAGGTTGCCGCAGCTTGCCAAGGAGCTGGATCTCAGCCAATACCAACTGCTTAGGCAGTTTCGCCAGAGAACCGGCATGACGCCACATGCCTATTTAAAGCGGATCCGCCTGGAATATGCCAAGAAAGCCCTGCTCAGGGGAGACAGTGTGATTTCGGTGGCGCAGCAAGTCGGCTTCTTCGATCAGAGCCATCTGAACAAAGCCTTCAAGCGTGCCTTCCTGCTTTCTCCACAGGCGTTTCAGCGGCGCATGCTGTGATCCACATGCCCCTCCCTGGTGGCTGAGCATTTTACCCCTATACCCAAACACTTTCAGCCTCGGCTTAATGAGGCACTACAGGATAGAGTTGACTATGACAGATCTGCATCTTTTGCTGACCCTGGGCACCATTCACCTGCTGGCATTGGCGAGCCCGGGGCCGGATTTTGCATTGATCCTGAAAATTGCCAGCCGAGAGCAGCGCAGCACCGCACTGGCGGCCGCCGTTGGCATCTCTCTGGCGATATTGGTGCACACTGTCCTGAGCCTCACAGGTGTCAGCCTGGCCATTCAAAGCTCGCATACCCTGTTTGTGCTGGTGCAGCTCTTTGGCGCCCTTTATCTGGGCTGGATGGGACTGGGAGCCTTTGGTGTTCAGGCCTGGCTTAAACGCGCCTTGGCGGCAAGGCCACTCGCTGAAGCTCAAACCAATGAATTGCCAACCAGCCGGGCAGCAATCAATGATACACAAGTCATGCAGTCCGAGGAGTTAAACAACAGGGTAGACAATGAGCCAGGTAAAAGTGCGAGCGATAACACCATGTCTGCCGCCGCCGGGTTGCTGCTTGGGTTATCGACCAACCTGTTCAACCCCAAGGCGTTGGTGTTCTTTTTAACGCTGTTTTCCACCCTTATCACCCCGGAGGTCAACAGCCAGACCAAGCTATTGGCCGCCATATTACTGCCGCTGCTCTCGGTTATCTGGTTTGCCATGCTGGCCATGCTGCTGTCTCACGCCCGGGTGCAGCAACGCCTGCTGCGCTTTGGCCATTACATAGACTACCTTTGCGGCGCTATCTTCCTGGCCGTCTCGGTTGCCATACTGCTGAGGTTGCTGACGGCTTGACGCAGAACAATTGAGCCGCAAACTTGGTATAAAGCCTGAAGGACTTAACCCTTGGAGCTCCGGGGGTAAACTGTGAAGCAGCAAATAGAATACATTTTAAATCCAGACTAGAATAGCCCCAACTCAATCGATTCGAGGTTTCTATGTGGTGGCGTGTTGTTTTACTCTGTCTTGCTTATTGGCTGCTGGGTGCCCATTTTCTCAGAGACTCACACACAATCGCCGCCGCTATCTGCCTGTTGGCGCCGGCCGTGCTGTTTGTAAAAAGCGCCGTTGTCGTTCGCATCCTGCAAGTCGGCCTATTGGCCGGCGCCTTGCTGGTATGGGCCAAGAGTGGCTTTGAATATGTTGCCATGCGCCAGGCCATGGATGCCCCCTGGCTCAGGCTGGCATTCATTATGGGCGGGGTCACCCTGTTTACTCTGCTGTGCGCCTGGAGTGGTAATGGGCTGGCGAGAAACCGTAGCCGCCTGCCATAACGGCAACTCACCACAACCTTTCCAATTCTTAGACCAATTACTCAACAATCCGCATCAGAGGTCAGCACAGGTTAAGTAAAAGGGCTATACACTCGAGCCAGTGTATAGCCCTGTTTAAGCCAGCCGGGTCTTTGGCCTAAGCCCTTGATTTAGCCCCTCGGCTTGAGCTGTTCCAGGGAACTGCGTACACTGTTTGGATTTCAGTTAAAGGCGTAAAGAATATGAGAATTTTGGTTGTTGAAGACGATCCCTTACTCTCCCATCACCTCAAGGTACAACTGGGAGAATTGGGAAATCAGGTCCAGGTGGCGGGAACAGCCAAAGAGGGATTTTTTCAGGCGACCAACTACCCCATTGATGTCGCCATTGTGGATTTGGGATTGCCGGATCAGGACGGCATTGCGCTTATCCAACGCCTGCGGGATGAAGATGTCAAAGCCCCTATCCTGATCCTTACTGCCCGGGTCAACTGGCAAGACAAAGTTGAGGGACTCAACGCCGGCGCCGATGACTACCTGGTCAAACCTTTTCAAAAAGAGGAACTGGTGGCCCGTCTCGATGCCTTGGTCCGCCGCAGTGCCGGTTTCGTCAAGCCGGTAATCAACAGTGGCGACCTGTCGTTGGATCTCGCTGCCAAGCAAGTCACCATGAACGGTGAGCCGATGGAAATCACCGCCTTCGAATATCAAATTCTCGAATACCTGATGCGTCACAACCATGAAGTGGTCGCCAAACAGCGCCTGCTGGACGTTATTTACGGCGACAAGGAAGGCGATCCCAACACCATTGAGGTGATGGTGAGCCGACTGCGAAAGAAGTTGACCCGTGACGGCATCGAAAATCCAATAGTGACCATCAGAGGCCAGGGGTACAAATTCAACCTGCCATGCAATTGAGAATAAAACCCAAGAAACGCCTGCTGACGCGGATGTTTCTCACTTCGCTGTCGATCATTGCCGTGGTCGGTTTTGGCTTGGCCTGGATGGTCAACATATTGCATGCGCAAAACAGCTATAACGAAGAGACCGCGCAGCTGATAGCCGAAATCCCTCAGGTGGCTGCCGAGCTCAGGGAGCACGACCTGATACCGGACACCAGCTCCTGGCTTGAGGAGAACAACAAACAGGAGCGCTATGTCATCGCCTCCTGTGATGAGAAGTTCAAGCAGGTATGGACCTCGTCGCTGGCGGTGGACAGAGGCCTGTTCGATACCTGTGAACGTTTCAATGAAATCCGCAACGAAGCGCCCCCCTACTACCTCAACATGGCCGATAATCGCGCCTATTTTGCCTATCTGCTGTCGGTCGATATCGCCGGTATTCACTACAACCTGTTGGTGCTCAAGGATGCGGCCAAACTGGAGCAGGAATACAGCCAATTTGCCAAACGCACCTATATTCGCCTGGCGCTGGTGTTGGCACTGGCACTGGTACTGCTTATCAGCGCCGCTTACTGGGGCATGCGGCCACTGGTACAGATGCGAAATGAGTTGAGATCCATCATCAACGGTAAGTCCAAGTCACTCTCGGGCGGTTATCCGGTGGAGCTTGAAGGCGTTACCCAAGCGCTCAACCAACTGCTGCAGCAATCCAGCGCCCAACAACAGCGCTATCAAAATGCCATGAATGATCTGGCCCACAGCCTCAAGACCCGTCTCGCCGCCGTGCATGCCATCACAGATGATGCCAGCCTGGACAAACAGGCCAGCAGCGAAAAAATCATGGAACAGGTGAGCCAGATGGATCAACTGGTGAAATATCAGCTCAAGCGCGCCATGCTGGGACGCAAAGGCCTCAAGCAGGAACAGACTCCGATTGCCCCTCTGGTGGAGCAACTGGCACAGATGCTGTTTAAGGTATACCGTGACAAACAGGTGAAGTTCAGCGCCAAAATAGAGGAAGAGCTGCAGTTTCCCGGCAATCAGGGCGACTTGATGGAGCTGTTCGGCAACCTGATGGAAAATGCGTTCCGCCTGTGTATCTCAACCGTTCGCGTCAGTGCCGGTTATCAAGGCAACATACTGCAGATACTGGTAGAAGATGACGGCCCAGGTGTTGATGAGAGCCTTAAACAGAAGATCATCCAGCGCGGCGTGCGCGCCGATACCCAGTCACCGGGACAGGGAATTGGTCTGGCGGTATGTAACGAAATCGTCAGCAGTTACGGCGGCACCCTCAGCATTGAGGATTCAGATCTGGAAGGTGCCCGCTTCCGCATTCAAATTCCCATGCAGTGAGTCTCAGCGCCGGGTTGGCCCATAAAGTTGCTCGGCGCGGTTAAACATGATCCAGGAGGTGGCAATATACTTGTCATCACTCTTGGGACGATTCCCCCTATGACTATGGGTAAATCCCGCCGGGGCTATCACCATGGTGCCCTTCTTTGGCGCAATTTTGCGCTGCTGATAAAAGAATTCAGTCTCCCCGCCTTCGGCCACATCATTGAGATAGAACATGTAGAGCACCACTCTGTGAAGGGCGTCGTTGTGACCGGCCTGGGGAAACTGCTCAGAATGCCAATGAGGATAACCACCGACATCGCGCTGATATCTTTGCAGATTGATGGTACCACTACGATAAAGGTATTGTACCAGCGCCTCGGCTCGGGGGGCTCCCAGACGAGCATAGTTATCCGGTGTCAGGGTTACTGCATTGCCGGACTCATCAGCCACCTGCACGGCAACGGCTCCCATCAGCGCCATGGCATACTTATCAAAGTATCGCCCGGCATGCTTTAGTGTGTGGCCCAGCAGCTCATTGCGCAGAGGCTGCAACTCGGGATACTGATCCAATGTCAGATCGCGGCTGATTTTCTTTTCCTTGTCGACACCATGGCCTGTGCGGCCCTCAGTAACACCCGGATGAGCATCAAAGGCGGCAATAAGACGATCGCATAACTCATCAGGAATGGCATTGGGATATACTTCGATAAAGTCCATAAAAATCTCAATTTGATTAATTTTTTATCCAAACATGCTTACATGTGAGCTAACTAATTGTAAAGCGTACTCTTTGCGCTAAAATGATTCGATTGCTTAAAAAAGATGATTTGAATGAACAAGAGCTGTAGAGTCAGTGTCCAACAACTGCAGGTAGGCAACTTCGTCCGCCTTCCACTGGCGTGGAAAGATCACCCTTTTCTTTTCAGTAGCTTCCGTATCAAACAGCAGGCTCAAATCGAGCTTATCCGCAAGCTGGGCATAGACAGTGTATTCGTGGTGCCGGATCGCAGTGATACCCCGCCGCTACCGGCCGATCAGCAGCCTGCCCCGGTGGAAAATCCACAGGAAGTCGACTCTCTGCAACAACAGATGGAAAGCGACAAGCAAAGGCGAATCGAGATCCTCAAGAAAATGCGCCGTGAGCTGCATAAGACAGAGGAACATTTTGACCGTTCACTGGCAAGAATGCGCAATCTGGTCAACAAACTACGCAGCCGGCCTCTGAATGCTGTTACCGAGGCGCAGGACTTGGTGCGTGACATAGCCGAGCAACTGTTATCCTCCGACAACCTTATCCTCCATTTGATGGCCGATTCGGATAAAGACGAAGGCATCTATTTTCACTCTCTCAACGTAGCCATTCTCGCCATGTTGGTAGCCAAAGAGTTGCAATGGCCCAGAGAAGATATCGAGGCCGTGGGCCTGGGTTCACTGTTCCATGACGTAGGCAAGCTCAAACTGCCAAGCCAGATACTGCGTAAGCAGGAGCCACTGAACAAACCCGAACAAAACCTGCTGAATCAGCACCCGTTGATGGGCGCAGAGTTCATCAAGCTGGCAGCCGATTTTCCGGAAAATGCCAGGGACGTTATCACCAATCACCATGAGCTGCTCGATGGCAGCGGTTTCCCAAGAGGCCTGAAAGCCGATGAACTGAGCCAGACCGCCCAGTTGGTGGCTGTGGTGAACCAATATGACTCTCTTTGTCACCCTGGAGTGCAATCCAAGGCCAAAACGCCTTATGCTGCTCTGGGCTATCTGTATAAATACTCCAAGGGGAAGCTGAATCAGGAATATGTCGGCAAGATGATCAAGATGCTCGGGGTCTATCCTCCCGGCAGCGTGGTCGAACTCTCTTCCGGTCAATATGGGCTGGTAATGTCGGTCAACCTAGATAAGCTACTGCTGCCACGAATTCTGGTATATGACGCTCTGGTGCCCAAAGATCAGGCACCGATTATCGACTTGGAAGCCGAAGGCCTTTCTATTGTGCGCTGCCTGCCACCGGCGGCCCTGCCGGAGAAAATCTTCAAGTATCTCAATCCCAGAGAACGGGTCAGCTATTACTTCGGCAGCGAAAGCAAAGGCTGAGCCCTTCGGCCTATATAACCAAAGTCATTATCGCCATCATAGTTAGACTGAACTAATCTTGTTGTTGCAACCTGGATTTGGGTAGCCTGAAACCAGGCTCACCCCTCACAGGCGGAGGCCGGCAATGACAGAACTACCGGATTTTGACACCTTGATGTGGCTGGCTCAAAACCAGCCGGAAGAATTGGACAAGCTACAGGAGCGTTTGAGTGATGAGTTGATCAATGGTTCCGACTCCAACCAGGACCAGCTCAGAACCATTAAACACCACCTGCAGCAGAGTCTGGCACGCTGCAATAACCCTTATCACAGATGCCTGGTCAGCATCCGTATTATGCGCCACAAGTTCGCCGCGTTGGCGAGCGTGTTGGAAGCCCCGGACCAGTACAGAGATCACAAGGCTCAGGTGATACCACTAAGGCGTAAGCCCCTGTAACCAAGGTGCTAAAGCCCTTAGCCAGAGTTGCCAACGTTACAGCCAGCCTTTGCGGCGGAAGAACAGGTAAGTGCCTGCCGCACTGGCCAACATCATCACCAGCGCCATAGGGTAACCGAAGTACCACTCAAGCTCAGGCATCTCTCTGAAGTTCATCCCGTAACTACTGGCAATCAGGGTTGGCGGCAGAAAGACCACGGCTGCAACCGAGAAGATTTTAATGATTTTGTTTTGCTGCAAGCCACTGAAACCCATGGCAGCATCCAATAAGAAGTTGAGTTTGTCGAAGATAAACTGACTGTGAGGCATAAGAGATTCGATGTCCGACAACATCTCGCGGATCTCCTTGAGCTCATCTTCGGCCAACTCTTTACGGTAATACTTCTGTATGTAACGCAGAGATCTTTGGGTATCGAGTAGACTCAAACGTATCTTGCCGTTGGAATCTTCCTGCAAGGTGATCAGCTTGAACACATCATCGAGTTCATTACTCTCAAACACCTGCTCACCAACGTTTTCCAGCACAGTGTAAACATCTTCAATCAAGTCAGAGAGGTACTCTACCTTAAGATTAAAGAGCTCGATAAACAGCGCTTGAGGCGTGGCCACCATGATACGTCCGAGACGCAAATAGTTACGCAGCAAACGAATAAGACCGACATCCTCTTCACGTATGGTAACCAAAAACCGGCTACGCAGGTTGAATGAGACGTTGACGCCACGAACATCCTGGCCAACCCGCTGCGGAAACAGAGAGTTGATATGCAAGCCGTCTTTGTTTTGATAGAAACGTGCCGAGGCCTCAATCTCATTGATATCTTCCTCGTCGGGTACCTCTTCCACCGAGTAACGACTCAACCAATCCCGTTCATCGTCATCCGGCTTGTAGAGATCCAACCACAGAGTTTGCTCCGGAAGACCGTCTTCTATTGTCAGCTCAATAATTTTAAGCTGCTGATCCTGATAGGTGTATGCAGTAATCATGGGTCCTCCTGAAGATAGCCGTGTCGTAGAAAGAAATGCCCGGCAAAAAAATGTGCCTAGTTTACCTGATAAGCCATTAATGGAAAGTGCTCAATGGCGTCAGGGAACACTTTTCTCGGCTATCATCAAACGCTCCTCACTGGAAAGGCGGATCCTAAGTCCATCCACGGTAACCAATTCATTAGTTGAGATATCTTTCTTGCGCACCTGATAAACTTCCCGCCGCTCCTCCTTGGGTGAAACCAAGGTCACGGAAACCACCTGATAACCATCAAACCACTGCCAGGCAAAAAAGCCGCAGGCCAGTATCAAGGTCACGCCCACGGCTCCCGGGACCAGAAAGCGTTTGAACAGGGGCAACGGCTCGGCAATCTCCTTCTGCCTCACTTCAGGGCTTGCCCTTCGCTTGAGCATGGTCCACGCCAGTACCAATACCAAGGCCGTCAGCAGAATTTTGGTCAGCAAGCTCGACTCCTCATTCTTAACCAAGAATATATGAAAGCATCAAATTGTTAATTATAAAGGAAAAGCCTGTCCATGACAGTTAGCTGTATCATAAAGCCACCAGTAACATCTTAAAGCCTTTGGATTGATAGCATATGACAACAGATTTTGATGAGTGCTTGTGACATGAAACTGCACCACGGCGAGCTGAAGTATATGACTGCCATGAAAGTCATGCTCGCTGGAAGCGAGATAAACCCTTCGCTACTTAAGCCTCGAGTGCCTTTAGATGATACCGGTCGGGTTAAATCTCTGTGCTCCAGAGACTGGATAAACCTGACCAGACAATTAATCAAATTGGTATTAGCCGTCTGGCGATAGCCAGCTTCGAGCAAGCTCTCCGCGTTCGTCTGTCGCATCAAACTGAGTTTGATAAACGCGATAACCTCACCCTACTCCACATGGGATTGTGCCTCACTACGTTCGGACTCTTTATCTTCCCCATGTGAGAGTGGACATTTCAAAATGCAATTAAAACGAAAAATCCCCAACACAAAGTGCTGGGGATTTTCATTTTATTAGGCGTCTGGCGATGACCTACTCTCACATGGGGAGACCCCACACTACCATCGGCGCGATTGCGTTTCACTTCTGAGTTCGGGATGGGATCAGGTGGGACCACAATGCTATTGTCACCAGACAGATTCTTACTGGTTAATTGTCCGTCTGACGGTATTGTTTCGGGCTTTGTCAGCCAAACAATTACCTGCGTCATTAACCTTTGTTCTTCAATTCAGAAAGCTGTGCTCTTCTTCAGAGCCTGAGTTCAAACTTCAATCAAGTATCGACTTCTTCAAGTCCGTAAAACCCATCTGGGTTGTATGGTTAAGCCTCTCGAGTCATTAGTACAGGTTAGCTCAACGCCTCGCAACGCTTACACACCCTGCCTATCAACGTCCTGGTCTCGAACGGCTCTTCAGAGGGCTCTAGGCCCTAGGGATGACTCATCTTGGGGCTCGCTTCCCGCTTAGATGCTTTCAGCGGTTATCGATTCCGAACGTAGCTACCGGGCAATGCCATTGGCATGACAACCCGAACACCAGCGGTTCGTCCACTCCGGTCCTCTCGTACTAGGAGCAGCTCCCCTCAATCATCCAACGCCCACGGCAGATAGGGACCGAACTGTCTCACGACGTTCTGAACCCAGCTCGCGTACCACTTTAAATGGCGAACAGCCATACCCTTGGGACCGACTTCAGCCCCAGGATGTGATGAGCCGACATCGAGGTGCCAAACACCGCCGTCGATATGAACTCTTGGGCGGTATCAGCCTGTTATCCCCGGAGTACCTTTTATCCGTTGAGCGATGGCCCTTCCATTCAGAACCACCGGATCACTATGACCTGCTTTCGCACCTGCTCGACGTGTCTGTCTCGCAGTTAAGCTGGCTTATGCCATTACACTAACCGTACGATGTCCGACCGTACTTAGCCAACCTTCGTGCTCCTCCGTTACTCTTTGGGAGGAGACCGCCCCAGTCAAACTACCCACCAGGCACTGTCCCTAACCCCGATTAGGGGCCCAGGTTAGAACATCAACACTACAAGGGTGGTATTTCAAGGTTGACTCCAACAAGACTGGCGTCTCATCTTCATAGTCTCCCACCTATCCTACACATGTAGGGTCAATGTTCAGTGCCAAGCTATAGTAAAGGTTCACGGGGTCTTTCCGTCTAGCCGCGGGTATACGGCATCTTCACCGCAATTTCAACTTCACTGAGTCTCGGCTGGAGACAGCGTGGCCATCATTACGCCATTCGTGCAGGTCGGAACTTACCCGACAAGGAATTTCGCTACCTTAGGACCGTTATAGTTACGGCCGCCGTTTACCGGGGCTTCGATCATGAGCTTCTCCGAAGATAACCCAATCAATTAACCTTCCGGCACCGGGCAGGCGTCACACCGTATACGTCATCTTGCGATTTTGCACAGTGCTGTGTTTTTGATAAACAGTTGCAGCCACCTGGTATCTGCGACTCCCGTCAGCTCTGAGAGCAAGTCTCGTCACCAACAGGAGCGTACCTTCTCCCGAAGTTACGGTACCATTTTGCCTAGTTCCTTCAGCCGAGTTCTCTCAAGCGCCTTGGTATTCTCTACCCGACCACCTGTGTCGGTTTGGGGTACGATTCCTGCTAACCTGAAGCTTAGAAGATTTTCCTGGAAGCATGGCATCAACCACTTCATCCCCTT
>NZ_JBKORJ010000028.1:0-35333 GCF_047314585.1 Shewanella sp. BJSY2023SW005 | reverse complement strand
AAGGGGATGAAGTGGTTGATGCCATGCTTCCAGGAAAATCTTCTAAGCTTCAGGTTAGCAGGAATCGTACCCCAAACCGACACAGGTGGTCGGGTAGAGAATACCAAGGCGCTTGAGAGAACTCGGCTGAAGGAACTAGGCAAAATGGTACCGTAACTTCGGGAGAAGGTACGCTCCTGTTGGTGACGAGACTTGCTCTCAGAGCTGACGGGAGTCGCAGATACCAGGTGGCTGCAACTGTTTATCAAAAACACAGCACTGTGCAAAATCGCAAGATGACGTATACGGTGTGACGCCTGCCCGGTGCCGGAAGGTTAATTGATTGGGTTATCTTCGGAGAAGCTCATGATCGAAGCCCCGGTAAACGGCGGCCGTAACTATAACGGTCCTAAGGTAGCGAAATTCCTTGTCGGGTAAGTTCCGACCTGCACGAATGGCGTAATGATGGCCACGCTGTCTCCAGCCGAGACTCAGTGAAGTTGAAATTGCGGTGAAGATGCCGTATACCCGCGGCTAGACGGAAAGACCCCGTGAACCTTTACTATAGCTTGGCACTGAACATTGACCCTACATGTGTAGGATAGGTGGGAGACTATGAAGATGAGACGCCAGTCTTGTTGGAGTCAACCTTGAAATACCACCCTTGTAGTGTTGATGTTCTAACCTGGGCCCCTAATCGGGGTTAGGGACAGTGCCTGGTGGGTAGTTTGACTGGGGCGGTCTCCTCCCAAAGAGTAACGGAGGAGCACGAAGGTTGGCTAAGTACGGTCGGACATCGTACGGTTAGTGTAATGGCATAAGCCAGCTTAACTGCGAGACAGACACGTCGAGCAGGTGCGAAAGCAGGTCATAGTGATCCGGTGGTTCTGAATGGAAGGGCCATCGCTCAACGGATAAAAGGTACTCCGGGGATAACAGGCTGATACCGCCCAAGAGTTCATATCGACGGCGGTGTTTGGCACCTCGATGTCGGCTCATCACATCCTGGGGCTGAAGTCGGTCCCAAGGGTATGGCTGTTCGCCATTTAAAGTGGTACGCGAGCTGGGTTCAGAACGTCGTGAGACAGTTCGGTCCCTATCTGCCGTGGGCGTTGGATGATTGAGGGGAGCTGCTCCTAGTACGAGAGGACCGGAGTGGACGAACCGCTGGTGTTCGGGTTGTCATGCCAATGGCATTGCCCGGTAGCTACGTTCGGAATCGATAACCGCTGAAAGCATCTAAGCGGGAAGCGAGCCCCAAGATGAGTCATCCCTAGGGCCTAGAGCCCTCTGAAGAGCCGTTCGAGACCAGGACGTTGATAGGCAGGGTGTGTAAGCGTTGCGAGGCGTTGAGCTAACCTGTACTAATGACTCGAGAGGCTTAACCATACAACCCAGATGGGTTTTACGGACTTGAAGAAGTCGGATACTTGATTGAAGTTTGAACTCAGGCTCTGAAAAGAGCACAGCCAAGAATACCGGTCGCTTAGCTCAGCCGGGAGAGCACCTCCCTTACAAGGAGGGGGTCACTGGTTCGATCCCAGTAGCGACCACCACATTTCAAAGCAACAGCTTTCTGAATTTAGGAATGAATTTATCAAATACATCCCTGTATTTGACCCTAACGGGCCGCGCTAAAGCGCGTTTAAAATTTGTTCCATACAATTTTATGTCTGGTGACAATAGCATTGTGGTCCCACCTGATCCCATCCCGAACTCAGAAGTGAAACGCAATCGCGCCGATGGTAGTGTGGGGTCTCCCCATGTGAGAGTAGGTCATCGCCAGACGCCTAACAAACAGAAAAGCCCTAGCTAAATGCTAGGGCTTTTCTGTTTGTCTCGCTTCCAGCGAGAACGACTTAACATGCAGCCCAAAGCTGCTTACGCAGTGCGGTCCCCTCAGCTCGCAGCCAAGCTGCTTCGCGCTACAGCCATCTATCAAGCTGTGCTTGATGAGCAGATGTCTTTCGCCCCCATGTGAGATATGGCTCGACCCGTTTGTCTGGTCAGATTCATCCAGTCTCTGAAGCACAGAGATTTCACCCGACCAGTATCCTCAATGAAGGTATTCCAGGCTCGGGATACTTGCTCAACAATTTGCTCGTAGCAATCGAATACTCGGTTGGAAAGACAGTGTTGTCTGAGCCATTGCCAAACTTGCTCCATTGGGTTCAGCTCTGGAGAATAGGCGGGTAACTTAATCAAAGTGAGACTTGAGAAAGGTATTACGGTATCCATAGTATGCTAGCCTGTGCCATCAACGATGACCACTGTTGGGGGGATTTGGGATATCTGAATCTGAAAGATAGGGATAATAAGAAAGCCAGCTTAGGCGGCTGGCTTAGGGGTTAGTTTGAAAACTCTGTAAGGATTTTATCAAGAACCGGTTGGTTGGCATCCGGGAAAGTATATTCCTGGAGTTTATCCAAGTGCACCCATTCGACTTCCTGTCCTTCTACGCCATAGGCATTGCCGCTGAATTCAGTGACCAGGTGAATATCCAGTAACACCTGCTTATCTGGATAGTCATAAGACAACAGCATAAAAGGGGTAGAGGCGGCTATGTTAAGCCCGACTTCTTCCGCCAGTTCTCTGGCTAAAGCTTGGGTGACGGTTTCGCCGGTTTCGACTTTACCTCCTGGAAATTCCCATTTTCCTCCCTGGTGCAGATGCCCATGACGCTTGGCCAATAGGATCTGCTTGCCGGATTTAATGATACCGACCGCTACATGTAC
Source organism: Shewanella sp. BJSY2023SW005 (assembly GCF_047314585.1). Taxonomy (NCBI): domain Bacteria; kingdom Pseudomonadati; phylum Pseudomonadota; class Gammaproteobacteria; order Alteromonadales; family Shewanellaceae; genus Shewanella; species Shewanella sp. BJSY2023SW005. The sequence continues at coordinate 32,619 of NZ_JBKORJ010000028.1, read as the reverse complement.
TCTTTTTGTCATTACTGATCCTTGAAGAAATTACCTTCATCGTAGCCCAGTTCATCCAGCAGTTGTTCATCAAACTCTGGCTTGACCGGGATGGCATGTTTTTCCGAGGCCCAATCACCGAGATCGATGAGTTTACAGCGCTCGCTACAGAAGGGCTTGAATTTGGATTCGGGGGCCCATTCCACCTCTTTTTGACAGGTGGGGCACTTAACAGTGATAGGCATTTTTGTATCTCTTGGGCTAACTGATGGCGCCCATGGTAAAGAGTTTAGCCGCAGGTCGCCAGTAGGAATTTGACGGTTTTGTCGGAATGCTTTTGTTGTTCGAACTGCACAAAATGAATGGCAAAGCGGTTTCTGTGACCACTAATGGTGGGGTAGCAGCCTTGCTCTGCATCCAGCTTGACTCTGACCAGCGACAAGCTTTGTTGGCTGTCGCCTTGGTAAAAGCCGGCATGGGCTACAGCATCACGATATTCACAGCTCATACGGGTAAGTTGCAACAGCAGACTGATGGGCTGTAGTAGGCTGCTGAAGTGACTGGTCCATTGGAGGTACTCCTGACAGCGTTCTTCCCAAGGCTTAGCCAGCCAAAAGTGAAGTTGTGGCAGATCGAAGTTACAGCAAGCACCAGGCATGCTGAATCTTTGTCTGAGCGCCGATATGAATCTGTCTTGCTTAAGCTGACTGCCGGGGCGCTGTGGACGTTGCAGTTCTTCTCTGGCATGGGAGAATTGCTCGAGATAGTACTGGAGTTGCTGCTGGTCTACATCGTCCTGCTGTTGCCAGCTTTGCAGTTGGATTAATTGGCGGTCGATATCTTTGATGACTTCGCTGCGGTAATCACAGCGTTCGGTGAGTTCACAGAGGGAGAATAGTGGGTAGAAGCATCTATGTTGATGATCTTGCTGGAGGTTATTGTCCAATTGACGGGCGAGATATTCCAGACGCAAATAGCTGCGGATCTTTTCATTTAACGGCTGTTCGAATATCAGTTCTGTCGTGTTCATGGGTGTATAGGATCTGCCAGCTGTAAGTATTTATTATGCAGCGCCAGTACTTGAGCTTGTAGCGCGGTGATTTCTCCCTGATTGTCAATCACATCATCAGCCTTGTTGAGTCGGCTATTGCGGTCGCTCTGGCTATTGATAATGTTTTGAACCTGTTCCTTAGACACCTTGTCCCGCTCAATAGTTCGCTGTAACTGTAATTTTGGTGAAATATCTACCACCAGAGTGCGATTCACCAGTTTATCCAGGCCATTCTCAAAAAGCAGAGGCACCACCATGATGACATAAGGGGAGTTTGCCGCCTTAACCTGTGCCAACATGCGAGAACGTATCATGGGATGCAACAGGGCATTGAGCCATTCCCTGTCTTCCGGATGATGAAATATCTGTTCCCTCAGCGCCGCTCTATTCAGATTGCCTTCGGGTGTCAGCATCTGAGGGCCAAATTTCTCACCAATTTGCCTGAGGCCATCTGAGTCTTTGGCTACTACCTCTCTGGCAATGATATCGGCATCGACCAAGACAATTCCCTGCTCGGCAAACAGATTGGCGACCGTAGTTTTGCCGCTGCCGATACCGCCGGTGAGCCCTACAATAAATTCGGCCATTTAGAGTGTTCCCAAATACCAGTCGACAATCTGTTGCCCCCACACCAAAGCGACCCAACCTGCGATAGCAATATAAGGGCCAAAGGGGATAGGGTTACCCCGATTAAGGTTCTTGAACAGAATAAGTAAAACGCCTACTAGGGCACCGACCAGAGAAGAGAGCAGAATAATTAGAGGTAACATCTGCCAGCCAAGCCAGGCGCCAAACAATGCCATCAGCTTGAAATCGCCATAGCCCATGCCTTCCTTGCCGGTGAGCAGTTTAAATAGCCAGTAGACCGACCAGAGGCTTAAATAGCCGGCAGCGGCCCCTATGGTGGCATCGGTCAGATTAGTAAAGGTGCCCGAGATATTAACCAGTAAACCAAGCCACAGTAGCGGCAGGGTAATCTGATCCGGCAGCAGCATTTCATCCAAATCTATCCCGCTGAGGGCTATCAATCCAAAGGTGAGAATAGTGGCGTAAACAAACTGCAGTGTCGGGCCAAAATACCAACCGAGAGTACTGATAAGCAGGGCGGTCAGTAGCTCAAATATCGGGTATCTCGCTGAAATAGCTGTGTTGCAGGAGGCGCATTTACCGCCAAGCAACAAATAGCCGATTATGGGGAGGTTGTGCCAGGGTTTGATATGGGCGCCACACTTGGGGCAGGCAGACTTCGGCAGTATCAGATTGTACTTGGCCGGGTAGTTATCTATCGGTGCATTAAGCTTGGCTTCACCCAGCTGTTTGGCGAATTCGGGTTGATATTCCTGCAGGTATTGATTGCATTCCTGCTGCCATTCGCGCTTCATCATTACCGGCAGGCGGTGGATTACCACATTGAGAAAGCTACCTATTACTGAGGCAAACAAAAAACAGAGAACAAGAAAGAGCCACTGGTTGTGGCTCAATACGGCAATAAATTCTGACATGCGATATTAAGCGACCCTAAAAACAGTTAAGTGTTGGTTTTATTATTACATTTCGGCGAATAGCCAGCCTTAACCTACCACTTTACCCAAGTTGAAGATAGGTAGATACATGCCGACGATAAGCCCGCCGACTATAGTGCCGATAACTACCATCATAATAGGTTCTATCAGGCTGGAAAGGCCATCTACGGCATCGTCTACCTGCATCTCATAGATATTGGCGACTTTGTTGAGCATGTTGTCCAATGAGCCGGATTCTTCACCTATCATCACCATCTGGATCAACATATCGGGAAAAAGCTTGGTGGTGCGCATGGCAACATTCATCTGCATCCCGGCCATTACTTCGGTGCGCACATTTAATAGCGCCTTACGGTAAACATAATTACCGGAGGCGCCGGCGGCAGACTCCAGGCCATCAATCAGCGGCACCCCGGCGGCAAAAGTGGTGGCCAGAGTGCGGGCAAAACGGGCCATAGCACCTTTATGTAAGATATCTCCTATCGCGGGGATCTTAAGCACCATTTCGTCGATACGGTTACGGAAGTGCTCTGAATTGCGGTGAGCACGGACAAACAGCCAGACACTGATAACGATACCAGCTAGAAATAGATACCAGGTACTCTGAAGGCCGCGGCTGATATTGACAATTAATTGGGTAAAGGCAGGCAGTTCGGCGCCAAAACCCGCGAAAATACTTTCGAATTGTGGGACTACGACTACTAATAGCAAAGCTGTTACCGCCATAGCGACAATAACCACAGCAGCGGGATAGAACATGGCTTTTTTGATCTTGGATTTTAATGCTTCGGATTTTTCCTTGTAAGTGGCGATACGGTCGAATACGGCGTCCAAAGAACCTGAATGTTCACCGGCGGCAACCAAGTCGACATAGAGGTCGTCAAAATAGATTCTGTGAGGGCGGAGGGCATCGGAGAGTGGAATACCGGCTTGGATATCGGCCAGTACAGTGCCGAGTAGAGTACGAACCTTATTTTTTTCATGGCCGCGAGCGATCAACTCAATAGTTGTTACCAGTGGTACGCCGGCAGCCAGCATAGTAGCTATCTGACGGGTGATCACTGCGATATCCATCGGCTTAATCTTTTTATCGCCAAACATGGACGCTGATTTTTTACGTACCGTCTTGGGGTTAATCCCCTGGCCCTTAAGCAGGTTTTTTACTTCGGTGATACTGGTGCCGCGCAGTTCGCCGGAGCTGAGTTTGCCGTCACGATTGAGTCCCTTCCAGGTAAAGGTGTGGATCTTGGGTTGAGCTTTGGCGCCTTTGTTTTTGGCTTTATTGTTTTTTGCTGGTGCCGTTGCGGTTGCCATAATTGTTCCTTGCAATATGCTTATTTGCTCGCCTGCAGTTAATTTTAGCCAGACTCGCGGGAGGTTGCCTGTTAACTGGTTCTCTGGTTGTTATCTATTTGGCTGGTCCCAGAGTTGTATCACTTCGCCGGACCTCCAATAGGCATAATAATTCAATCAGTAGCTGGTGACACGGTTCACTTCGGCGATACTGGTGACGCCTTGAATCACTTTTAAAAGGCCGGAAAGGCGCAGATCGCGCATCCCTTGCTGTTTGGCGGTGGTGGCAATCTGCAGCGAATTACCGCCCTCCATAATGGTTCTGGCGATTTCATCGGACATCTTCATTACCTCATAGATACCGACCCGGCCCTTGTAGCCACCGGAGCAGAATTCGCAGCCGCAGGGCTTATATGGGGTAAATCCTGCGTCTATCTGCTGCTGACTGAAGCCAAGTTGCAGCAGTTCATGCTCGGGAATATCTTCCGGTTGGCGGCATTCGGGGCAGAGGCGGCGGGCCAGGCGCTGGGCAATAATCAGGTTGACAGAGCTGGCAATGTTATAACCTGGTACCCCCATATTGAGCAGGCGGGTGAGAGTCTCGGCCGAGGAGTTGGTATGCAGGGTTGAGAGTACCAAGTGGCCGGTTTGCGCCGCCTTGATGGCGATTTCGGCGGTTTCCAGGTCGCGAATTTCCCCCACCATCACCACATCCGGGTCCTGACGTAAAAAAGAGCGCAGCGCCGAGGCGAAGGTTAGCCCTGCCTTGGGGTTGATATGTACCTGGTTGACCCCTTCCAGGTTGATCTCCACTGGGTCTTCGGCGGTGCTGATATTGCGCTCTTCGGTATTGAGTATATTGAGGCCGGTATAGAGGGAAACGGTTTTACCAGAGCCGGTAGGGCCTGTTACCAAGATCATTCCCTGGGGCCTTGCCAGCATCTCCAGATAGGCTTGTTTTTGGTCTTCCTCATAGCCGAGTTTTTCGATTCCTAATTGCGCGGAAGAGGAGTCGAGGATCCGCATCACTATCTTTTCACCCCAGAGGGTGGGCAGGGTACTGACCCGGAAATCGATACTCTTGTTGCGCGACAGCCTCATCTTGATGCGGCCATCCTGGGGTACTCGGCGCTCGGCGATATCCAGTTTGGACATTACCTTCAAGCGGGCAGAGATACGGCCTGAGAGAGAAATGGGGGGCTCAGATACTTCGTGGAGGATGCCATCGATACGAAAACGGATGCGGTAGCGTTTCTCGTAGGGCTCGAAATGAAGATCCGATGCGCCCTTGCGGATGGCATCGGTCAAAATCTTATTGATATAGATGACGATAGGAGCATCGTCTTTGCCTTCATTCTCTTCCTGCTGACGCTTGTCAGCATCCGTGACTTCGATACCGGAGAGGGATTCCTCATCCAAACCATCGAGGTCCAATGAACTCAAGTCCTCTTCAAGCACTTTTTCTAGTGCTTTACTGAGTTTATCTTCCTCTACCAGTATCGCCTCGGCATGGAGGCCGGCGCTGAACTGAAAATCTTCCAGAGCGGCAATATTGGTGGGGTCTGAGGTGGCGATATAGAGGCGGTTGCCACGTTTGAATAACGGCAGGCAGCGGTGCTTGTCGATTAGCTTTTTATTGAGAAACTCTTCCGGGATACTGCTTAAATCAAACTCATTGAGATCCAGCAGCGGGGTGCCATACTCTTCATAACAGAGCTCAGCGATAGTGCGGGCGGATAAAAGTTGACTGGTCACCAGAGTGGTGACCAGTGTTTGTTTGTTCTTTTGCGACTGCTTAATGGCATCCGAAAGGCTACCCTCATTGAGTAGCCCTTTACGGATAAACAGAGTGGACAATCCTAAATGTAACCCAGAAGTAGGCATGCCTATCTCATCTGTTCCCAATAATAATCAGCTTATTAACTGTTATTAAATTCCTGCACCTTTTTTACAGATCGCTAAATCATCATCTGTACCGGTTGCGCCTTTAGCCATTGCAAAGCTTAAGCCAGGAGTAGTTGCAGTAGGGGCTGCGAATGTTGCTGTCAGAACACACTTTGGTTCAGTCCATACTAAAGTACCAGTTGCACCCTGTGCAAAAGTTATTGTTGTGCTTAACTTGGCATTCCCACCGACCTCTTTGTCAATAGTGTCGCATCCAATACCTGTTTCAATACAAGTTTGAACCTTTTGCGTAAATGCTGTGATGCCTTTCATAGCCGCGCCACCTTGTGCAGAAGTGACATAGTCTTTGTAAGCCGGCAGTGCGATTGCTGCGAGAATACCGATAATGGCTACTACGATCATCAGTTCGATCAGGGTGAAACCCTGAGCGCGTTTGTTAAGTTTGATACCTTTCATTTGCTTTCTCCATCGTTGCCGTCTTGAGCGAATCGGTAACTTAGTCCCTGTTACTCTTATTCCTACCAGCCTGAAACCTGTTCAGTTGTGTTGCTGGCGATTCCAGCTCGGGTGGCTTTATGCCCCAGAGCGTGTTGGATCAGACTCAATCAGTTCAGCAAAACCATTTAAGTTTATCGTATGTCGTTCCGGCAAACCGCACCTCAAGGAACTGAGTATTTACTCAAAGCATGTATTTTACAGTTGTAACTGCGTTATGCCATAAACAAATATCAGTTTGGGTGGTTACCTTGTCGGTGAGGTTGGCCAAAAACGGCCATCTCGCCTGCCATAAAAGTTAGTATAAAGTTACTGAAAATGGAATCCACAATCGGTAAAAAGCAGCGTAAATTTCGGAAAAAAATCAAAAATGTTACTGATCACCAAGTTTTACCGGCAACAGTATTTTGACAGTTACTGAAATAAGTGTCAGGGAAGTGGCGTTGTCAAAAAAATATACAATTTCATCATTTGCTTAAATACAATTGTTGCAGTTTTGTTTCTTGGTGATTGGGTGGGTTGTGAGCAAGAATTTACCTGTTTGCAACCGGTATCAGGACTGGCCAAGCAGCTGATTGAGAGCATCATTGACAGATGCTTACTGACACACTGCTAAATGGTTGTTATAGGCTTTTGAATTTAAATGACTTTCAATATGTTGATGATGCCGGTCTGGCAAAGCACACCTTGGTACGACTTCTTGGAACTTATCGATTGGCGCCAAGTACTTTCGGCTTGCTTCAGCTGCAGGTTTAACCGCTATCCGTTGGGCCCTGGCTGGAAAGGCATACCCATAGATATCAGGGTATGCCTAAAAGAGGTTATCAGCCCTTGAGGCGCATGGAGAGATCCATGGCTCGCACATGCTTGGTCAGAGCTCCGACCGAGATATAGTCGACTCCGGTTTGGGCGAAAGCCGCTATGGTTTCCAGCGTGACATCGCCGGAGACTTCGAGTTTGGCGCCAAGCCCTTTGGCCTTGAAACCGTTATTGAGCTCAACTGCCTGCAGCATCATGGTGACATCGAAGTTGTCCAACATGACTATGTCGGCGCCGGCTTCCAGTGCCTGAGCCAGTTCTTCCAGATTCTCTACTTCTACTTCCACAGGTTTTTCGGGGCGTAGCTCACGGGCGGCGGAGATGGCATTGGCGATACTGCCACAGGCCATAATATGATTTTCTTTGATCAGGAAGGCATCGAACAAACCGATACGGTGGTTTTTGCCGCCGCCGCAGGTGACGGCATATTTCTGCGCTGTGCGCAGGCCGGGAAGCGTCTTGCGGGTATCGAGCAAGCGGCACTGGGTGCCAACCAGTTTGTCGCAGTAGACTTTGGTCAGGCTGGCTACCCCTGAGAGGGTTTGAATAAAGTTCATCATGGTGCGCTCGCCGGTGAGCAACAGGCGCGCCGGGCCGGAGAGTTCACACAGCAGCTGATTGGGCAGCACAAGGTCGCCATCATCCACATGCCAGTGCAACGCCACTTCACCTCCGAGCTGATTGAATACCTGCTCGGCCCAGGCCTTACCGCAAAAGACACCTTCTTCGCGGGTAATAAGGGTGGCTTCGGCGTGTTTATCTTCGGGGATCAACAGGGCGGTGATATCGCCCTCGGAGGCCTTTTGGTGGCCAAGGTCTTCGTCCAGTGCGACTTTGACACTGACCCTGATATCATTTTCGAGCATGATGCGCGTCCTTGATTGACTCGGGATTATTGGGGAAATTTATGCTGCTAGATTAGCATAATAAGGGGCGCTGCTGGTATTGTGTTGGAGTCACATTTGGCCGTGGCTAGGCTCGAAGTTATTTTGAGCCAATGTGACTACAGCCAAGGTGCTGCTGTATGTATGGTTATCAGAGTCAGGGGAGTGAGCATTTGGCGCAAAAGCTATGGGTTGAAGGCTGGTATAAAGAGGCTGAGCCCAGCCCTTCACCTCACTTTAATCACAGGCCCGATGGCGAGGTGAGCCTTTTGGTAATCCATAATATCAGTCTGCCGGCCGGCCGCTTTGGTTTGCCTTATATAGAGCAGCTATTTTTGGGTACTCTGGACATTGAGGCCGATGCCAGTTTCGCTGGGCTGAAAGGACTGGAAGTTTCGGCACATTTTCTGATTCGCCGTGATGGTGAGTTGCGCCAATTTGTTTCTGTGGATCAGCGCGCCTGGCATGCCGGGGTATCGAACTTTGAAGGTCGCAGCGGCTGCAATGATTTTGCCGTTGGCATAGAGCTGGAGGGCACAGATGATTCCGGCTTTACCGAAGAGCAGTATCATAAACTTATTACCCTGACCCAGAGTTTGCAGCAGGCTTACCCGGATATCACCAAAGAGAGAATAGTGGGTCACAGCGATATCGCGCCGGGGCGCAAGACAGACCCTGGCCCGGGATTTGATTGGCAAAGATATTTACAGGCGTTGTGACTGGTGTAGCTCTGTTATGGCCGCAGGCCTCAAGATAGCAAGGAGAAGAAAAGATGGCACTGTTTTCCCTGTTGGTCGCAATTATTGTTGAACGTTTGAAGCTCTTGCCTGCCCGCTGGCAGTTGGACAGTGGGCTGCGCTGGTATCAAAAGCAGATGTTTACCGACAGCCAGTTGGGTACTGTGGGCGGTATGATACTGGCGCTGCTATTGCCTGCCGTGACAGTGGCAGTGGCACTATGGGTAGTGAATGGATGGTTCTGGGGTTTGCCTTCGCTGCTGTTGTGGGTAGCGCTGGCGGTAGTGTGTTTTTCCCATCAGCATCAAAGACGCCTGTTTAAGCGTTATGTGCAGGCTGCCTGCCGTGGTGATGTGCAGGCCAGTTTTCATTTTGCCGGTGAGCTGGATTGCAGTGAGTGCCTGGATGCGGTCAGCGAGCGTGAGTTGGGCAGCCGGGTGGGGCAGAGCGTAGCCTGGCTCAACTATCGCTATTATGGCGCCGTGGCGCTGTTCCTTATCTTGTTTGGTCCTGTAGGCGCCGTGTTTTATTGCAGCGTGCGTTTTTTTGATGAAAGGCGTCAGCGCCTGGGCAAAGAGTGGCCCGTGGTACATACCCTGCTGTATTGGCTCGACTGGTTGCCGGCACGGATAATAGGTTTTGGCTATGTGCTGTGCGGCCATTTCAGTAATGCTTTTCCCCGTTGGTGCCAACTGGCGTTGAGTCTGGACTCTAAGCCGAGAGAAATAGTGACAGAAGTGGCCCTGGCCGCCGAAACCCTGCCGGAAGATGAAGATGTGCCGGTTTCAGTACAATCTACCTTGGCGCTGCTGGCTCTCAGTAAGCGCAACTCGACCTTGCTGATCACTATTTTGTCGCTGTTGACCATCTTTGGTCTGGTCAGTTAAACAAGCGCTGAACCGGCTTGGGCGCTTTGACAAGGCAAACATTGTTGATAAAGGCGTGTTTGCCGCAACTTTCCTAGGTTGAGCAGCGGTGAAGGAATAGGCAGATTGAGGCTTGTTAATTGGTCTGACCCCAGAAGAAAAAATATAGGCTATGCTCACACATCGTGAGTTGACTTGATGCAGATCACTAACTGGACTTTAAAAGTGTGATTTGATAAAGTGCGCTCACTCGTAGAAATTGGTAAGACCAATTTACAATAGGAGCTGAGGGCCAGATGGCTTATAGCAAAATCAGTCAGCCAAAGATTTCTGACGTCATCATGAATCAGTTGGAACAGATGATCCTTGAAGGCAGCCTACAGCCGGGTCAGAAGTTACCTCCTGAGCGCGAGTTGGCGTTGCAATTTGAAGTCTCCCGCCCCTCACTGCGGGAAGCGATTCAAAAGCTGGAAGCCAAAGGATTACTGCTGCGCCGTCAGGGCGGTGGTACCTACGTCAAAGAACAGTTATGGCAGAGTCTTGCCGATCCCATAGTCGAACTTATGCAGGGTGATCCGGAGAGTCAATACGACTTGCTGGAGTTCCGTCATGCCACCGAAGGCATGATGGCCTATTTTGCCGCCCTGCGCGGAACAGACGCCGATATGCAGAATATCAAGCGGATGATCCAGGAAGTGGAAGACGCCGAGGGTATCGAAGCGCAAGCCGCTGCCATTGTGCATTTTTACCGGGCTGTGGCAGAGGCATCACACAATGTTGCCATGTTGCACCTGGTACTGAGTTTAACTCCTGTGCTGCATCAAAATGTGGCGCAAAACCTGGAGCTTCTGAGCCGTCGCGAAGAAGCTTCTTCCATGGCAAATGAACATAGGCGGGCCCTGTTGGCCGCAATTGTTCGCCGCGATCCCGAAGCCGCGCGTGAAGCATCCAATGACCACTTGAGTTATATCGAGGAAGTCATGTTGTCGGTACGGGAAGAAGATAGCCGGTTGCAGCGTAGCCTGCGCCGTTTGAAGAGCGGCGTGTAGCCCAGGGGCGGCCCAGTGCCCACCTTAGGACGTCGTAATCACTATTAATACAATGTATAGAAGGACAGTGTCATGTCTGAAAATATGCTACAAGACTTGGATCCGTTAGAGACACAGGAATGGGTAGAATCCCTGCAGGCCGTATTGGAGCAGGAAGGTCCCGAACGTGCTCATTACCTGTTGGAAAAGCTGATCGAAAAGGCTCGCCGTAACGGTACTCACCTGCCTTACACTGCCACTACTGCTTACCTGAATACCATTCCTGCCGGGCAAGAACCTCATATGCCGGGCAACCAGGAGATGGAACGTCGCATTCGCGCCATTGTGCGTTGGAACGCGTTGGCCATGGTACTGCGTGGTTCCAAGAAAGATCTGGAGCTTGGTGGTCATATTTCCAGTTTCTCATCCAGTGCCACTATCTATGATGTGTGCTTTAACCACTTCTTCCGTGCTCCCAACGAGAAAGATGGCGGCGACCTGGTTTACTTCCAGGGCCACATTGCCCCCGGCATCTATGCCCGCTCTTTCCTCGAAGGTCGTCTGAGCGAAGAACAGCTGGCCAACTTCCGTCAGGAAGTGGATGGCAAAGGCCTGTCCTCCTATCCGCATCCCAAGTTGATGCCTGACTACTGGCAGTTCCCTACGGTTTCCATGGGGCTGGGTCCTATCCAGGCCATCTATCAGGCGCGCTTCCTCAAGTACCTGACTGACCGTGGCATTAAGGATTGCTCCGAGCAAACAGTATATTGCTTCCTGGGCGATGGCGAGTGTGACGAGCCGGAAGCACTGGGTGCCATCGGCCTGGCCGCTCGTGAAGAGCTGGATAACCTGGTGTTTATCGTTAACTGTAACCTGCAGCGTCTCGACGGCCCTGTGCGCGGTAACGGCAAGATCATCCAGGAGCTGGAAGGTGAATTCCGCGGCGCCGGTTGGGAAGTGGTCAAGGTTATCTGGGGTCGTTACTGGGATCCATTGCTGGCCCGTGACACCAGCGGCAAGTTGCTGCAACTGATGAACGAAACTGTTGACGGTGAATACCAGAACTGTAAAGCCAAAGGCGGAGCCTGGACCCGTGAACACTTCTTCGGTAAGTATCCTGAAACTGCCGAGATGGTAGCCAACATGTCAGACGATGACATCTGGCGCCTGAACCGCGGTGGTCACGATCCGGTGAAAATTTACGCCGCGCTCGATAAAGCCAAGAAGACCAAGGGTCGCCCAACCGTGATCCTGGCCAAGACAGTCAAGGGCTATGGTCTGGGTGATGCCGGTGAAGGCAAGAACATTGCCCACAACGTCAAGAAGATGGATATTGAAGCCATTCGTCACTTCCGTGACCGCTTCAACATTCCAATCCCTGACGACAAGCTGGAAGAGATCCCCTTCTACCATCCTGGACCGGATTCCGAGGAGGTCAAATACCTCAAGGAACGCCGTGAGGCCCTGATGGGTTATCTGCCTGCCCGTCGGCAGAAATTCAGCGAAGAGCTGCAGGTGCCTTCACTGAAGATTTTCGATGCGATTCTCAAAGGCTCCAACGGCCGTGAGATCTCTTCTACCATGGCCTTTGTGCGGGTATTGACCGCCTTGCTGAAAGACAAGGGCATAGGTAAGAAGATAGTACCTATCATCCCGGATGAGGCCCGTACCTTTGGTATGGAAGGTCTGTTCCGTCAAGTGGGTATTTACGCTCACGAAGGCCAGAAATATGTGCCTCAGGATGCGGATCAGGTTGCTTACTATCGTGAGGACAAGTCCGGTCAGGTACTGCAGGAAGGGATTAACGAACTGGGCGCCATGTCCTCTTGGGTATCGGCTGCGACCAGCTACTCGGTCAATGATACGCCGATGATCCCTTTCTATATCTATTACTCCATGTTCGGTTTCCAGCGGATCGGCGATCTGGCTTGGGCCGCCGGCGACATGCGCGCCCGTGGCTTCCTGGTAGGTGGTACTTCCGGCCGGACTACGCTGAACGGCGAAGGTTTGCAGCACCAGGATGGTCACAGCCATATTCTGGCCAACACCATTCCTAACTGCATCAGCTATGACCCAACCTATGGTTATGAAATTGCCGTTATCGTTCAGGATGGTATTCGCCGCATGTATGGCGAAGATCAGGAAGATATCTTCTACTACCTGACCACAATGAACGAGAACTATGTTCAGCCTGAAATGCCACAAGGCGTGGAAGAGGGCATAGTCAAGGGTATCTACAAGTTGGAAAGCGTTGCCGGTTCCGGTAAAGGCAAAGTCCAGCTGATGGGTTGCGGCACTATCCTCGAGCAAGTGCGCAAGGCGGCACAGGCGCTGGCGAAAGACTTCGGTATCAGCACTGATGTGTTCAGCGTTACCAGCTTCAACGAACTGGCGCGTGATGGCCAGGCGGTTGAGCGCTGGAACATGCTGCACCCAACAGAAACCGCCAAGGTACCTTATGTGAGCACAGTGCTGGCCAAAGATGCGCCTGCCATTGTCGCGACCGATTACATGAAGATCTACGGCGAACAGCTGCGCGCTTACGTGCCTTGTGACTACAAGGTGCTGGGTACCGACGGTTTCGGCCGCTCTGACAGCCGTGCCAACCTGCGTCACCACTTCGAAGTGGATGCCAAGTTCATCGTGGTTGCTGCGCTCAAGTCGCTGGTGGACCGCAACGAGCTGCCGGTAGATGTTCTGGCCAAGACCATTGCCGAATACGGCATCGACGCCGACAAGATCGACCCACAGCACGCGTAAGAGGGGAAGCAGAATGGCTGATATGAAACAAGTACTGGTTCCCGATATTGGCGGGGACGAGGTACAGGTTATTGAGATCTGTGCCAATGTGGGTGACAGCCTGGCGGCTGAAGACTCCATTATTACCGTTGAAAGCGACAAGGCGACCATGGATATTCCTGCGCCATTCGCCGGTGTGCTCAAAGAGCTGAAAGTGGCCGTTGGCGACAGCGTGTCTGAAGGCACATTGATAGCCTTGATGGCCGCCGAAGGCGCAGAAGCTGCACCTGTTGCAGAAGCGCCCAAGGCTGAAGCCGCGCCTGCCCCGGCAGCGGCTCCCGCTCCAGCACAGGCGGCGCCAGCCGCACCTGCAGCCGGCGGCAGCCAGGTCATCGAAGTGACAGTGCCGGATATTGGCGATGCCGCAGATGTCGATGTTATTGAGGTGCTGGTGAGCGAAGGTGAGGCTATTGAAGCCGATGCCGGGTTGATCACGCTGGAAACCGATAAGGCGACCATGGATGTACCTTCGCCTCAGGCGGGTACAGTCAAGTCACTGAAAGTGAAGGTTGGCGACAAGGTTTCGCAGGGCTCTTTGGTATTGCTGCTGGAAGTTGGTGCTGCTGCCGAAGCACCACAAGAGCCAGCGGCTCAAGCAGCCGCACAGCCGGCGGCCGCTCAGGCAGCTGCGCCTGCCAAAGTTGAAGTGAAAGAGATTGCCGTTCCCGATATCGGTGATGCTGCCGATGTGGACGTTATCGAAGTGCTGGTGGCGGTAGGTGATGAGATCAGTGCCGATCAGGGGTTGATCACGCTGGAAACCGACAAGGCGACCATGGAAGTACCGGCGCCCTTCGGTGGCAAGCTGGTTTCTCTGACCGTCAAAGTGGGTGACAAGGTGTCTCAGGGCAGCGTGATTGCCACAGTTGAGACCCAAGGCGCCGCAGTGGCTTCTGTTGCTGCACCGGCAGAAGCCCCTGCTCAGGCAGAGGTAGCAGCTCCGGCACCGGCGGCTGCGCCTGCAGCGCAGAGTCGTCCACCTGTGCCGCATCATCCGAGTGCCGGTGCCCAACCTAACACAGGTGCGGTACACGCTTCTCCGGCGGTACGTCGCCTGGCCCGTGAGTTCGGTGTTGACCTGACTCAGGTGAAAGGTACAGGTCGCAAGGGCCGTATCCTCAAAGAGGATGTGCAGGCCTATGTGAAATATGAACTGTCTCGGCCCAAGGCTACGGCGGCGACCTCAGTCGGCGGCGGCAGTGGTCTGCAGGTTATCGATGCACCTAAGGTGGACTTCAGCAAGTTCGGTGAAGTGGAAGAAGTACCACTGACCCGGATCCAGAAGATCTCCGGCCCTAACCTGCACCGCAACTGGGTGACCATTCCCCATGTGACTCAGTTCGATGAGGCTGATATCACAGAGATGGAAGCTTTCCGTAAGCAGCAGAACGAACTGGCTGCCAAGCAGAAGCTGAATGTGAAGATCACTCCGCTGGTGTTCATGATGAAGGCGGTTGCCAAGACGCTGCAGCAGTTCCCGGTATTCAACTCCAGCCTGAGCCCGGACGGTGAATCGCTGATCCGCAAGAAGTACTTCCACATCGGGGTGGCGGTCGATACGCCAAACGGTTTGGTTGTGCCTGTGGTGCGTGATGTGGACAAGAAAGGCATTATTGAGCTCAGCCGCGAGCTGACCGAAATTTCGATCAAGGCCCGCGACGGCAAGCTCAAGGCAGCCGACATGCAAGGCAGCTGCTTCACTATCTCAAGCCTGGGTGGTATCGGCGGTACCGCGTTTACGCCTATCGTCAACTATCCGGATGTGGCGATTCTCGGGGTGTCCAAGTCTGAGATCAAGCCCAAGTGGAACGGCAAAGAGTTTGAGCCAAGGCTGATGTTGCCACTGTCACTGTCTTATGATCACCGGGTGATCGACGGGGCCCTGGCGGCACGCTTCAGCGTCACTCTGTCAGGTATCTTGTCCGATATTCGTACAATGATCCTCTAACACAACAGGCTGCCCCTCGGGGCGGCCTTTTGTTTATTGTGATCAGTGTCAAACACGGGTTAAAATGCGCCCACCTTACGAGACAAGCACTTTCGAGCTGGCGCATCGCAGGTTGGGCTGGCAGTCCCCAACGGAATGAAAGAAATCAGAGGAAAAAATGAGTAACGAAATCAAAACTCAGGTAGTGGTATTAGGTGCTGGCCCTGCTGGCTATTCTGCGGCTTTTCGCGCGGCAGATTTAGGCCTGGAGACAGTGATTGTTGAGCGTTTCAGCACTCTGGGTGGCGTATGCCTGAATGTGGGTTGTATTCCCTCCAAAGCCCTGTTGCATGTAGCCAAAGTGATTGAAGAAGCCAAGGCGGTATCGGATCACGGTGTCGTGTTCGGCGAGCCCAAAATCGATCTCGACAAGCTGCGTGGCTTTAAAGAGAAAGTGATCGGCCAACTGACCAATGGTCTTGGCGGCATGTCCAAGATGCGTAAAGTGAAGGTGGTTAACGGTTTCGGTAAGTTCACTGGCCCGAACAGCCTCGAAGTGAAAGGTGCCGACGGTGAAACCACAGTGGTTAACTTTGACAACGCCATCATAGCTGCCGGCTCTCGTCCAATTCAGCTGCCTTTCATTCCTCATGAAGATCCACGTATCTGGGACTCTACCGATGCACTGGAACTGAAAGAGATCCCAGGCAAGATGCTGGTCATGGGCGGCGGTATCATAGGTCTGGAAATGGGTACTGTGTACTCGTCTCTGGGCAGTGAAATCGACGTGGTTGAAATGTTCGACCAGGTGATCCCAGCGGCCGATAAAGACGTGGTTAAGGTCTTTACCAAGCAGATCAAGAAGAAATTCAACCTGATGCTGGAAACCAAGGTGACAGCGGTTGAAGCCAAAGAAGACGGTATTTATGTGTCTATGGAAGGTAAGGCTGCGCCTGCCGAGCCAGTGCGTTACGACGCAGTGCTGGTGGCCATTGGCCGTACTCCCAATGGCAAGCTGATCGATGCCGACAAGGCAGGGGTCAAGATTGATGAGCGTGGCTTTATCAATGTCGACAAGCAGCTGCGTACCAATGTGGCCAACATCTTCGCCGTGGGCGATATCGTGGGTCAACCAATGCTGGCTCACAAAGGTGTGCATGAAGGCCACGTGGCTGCAGAAGTGATTGCCGGTATGAAGCACTTCTTCGATCCTAAAGTCATTCCATCCATCGCTTACACAGATCCTGAAGTGGCCTGGGTTGGTCTGACCGAGAAAGAAGCCAAAGAGCAGGGCATAGCTTACGAAACCGCGACCTTCCCATGGGCAGCCAGCGGCCGTGCTATCGCTTCCGATGCCAGCGAAGGTATGACCAAACTGATTTTCGACAAAGAGACTCACAGAGTGATCGGTGGCGCCATTGTGGGTGTCAACGGCGGTGAGTTGCTGGGTGAAATCGGCCTGGCCATCGAGATGGGTTGTGATGCCGAAGATCTGGCGCTGACCATCCACGCTCACCCGACTCTGCACGAGTCTGTAGGGCTGGCAGCAGAGATCTACGAAGGTTCAATCACAGATTTGCCTAACCCAAAGGCAAAAAAGAAAAAGTAATCTGCTGATTGGGCGTTTGTCCCCAGGCAGTATTGAAATCGGGCTCAGTTGACTGGGCCCGATTTTTTTGTGCTTTGGCTCGGGTATGTAAATGAATTGTTGTTTGCAAGATGAAATTCAGCGGCCTAGCTGGTACATTCAAGATTGGTCACCAAGGTTATTCATCAGCCGATGATAAGAAAACTAATAACAGCAGGTCTTGGGTTATTGCTCTGCCTTTGTTTGGGGGCAGCACCGGCATATGCCGATGAGTTGGTTAAAAGAGTGTTCTCCTCCAGAGACGGCTTGATCAATACCAGTATTCTCGACATCAGTATGGATGAGCGGGGATTTATCTGGCTCTCCACCGAGCAGGGGTTGTATCGCCTCAGTAACGCCAATATCCGCCGTTTGGACCGCGACGGCCTCGAGTCGCGGATGGCCGATGAATATCTGCCCCTGGTCAAGTCTCTCGGGCAACAGCAGATGTTGGTGAGCACTCTGTCTCACGCCTACCTCTACCATATAGCCGATAACCGTTTCCGTCAGTTTGGCAGCGATGAGTTGTTCCCTGAGTATCAGGGCGGCGGCCTAATGAAGAGTTTGAAATCGGCGGCCGGTGACTGGTTGTTATTAACCGAAAAAGGCCAGGTTTGGCGCTTGAGTCAGGACCTGCAACAGCTGCAGAAACTGTTTGACCTACCCTACGACAGTGACCTGCTATGGAGTCAAATTCTGCAGCTTGAGAACGGCGACTTGCTGTTGGGTAACGCCTATGGTGTGGAGCTGAGATCGCAAAATGGCAGCGTCAAACAACGCTTGTCATGGCAGGGCAGTTATGGCCGCCTCAATGCCCTGTTTCTCGACAGTAACAACCAGATTTGGATGGCGGCCAGTAAAGGCTTCTATCGGGTTAACCTTGAAAGTAACCGCATAGAGGCCGTGGCCGAAATTCCCTTTTTCACCAGTGTGATCACCGAAGATCTCAAGGGTAACCTGTGGATTGCCAGTAAGCAGGGGTTGCTGAAATGGTCTCCGCGCACCCGCAAATTAAAACAGTTCAAAGAGCAGTTAAAGCTCAGGGCCGGTATCGAATATATCAACGCCCTGCAGGTGGACAGCAATGGTTTGATCTGGGTCGGTGGTACAGGACACTCGTTGGCCGTGGTGGCCGACTCCCCCGAGTTTTTACTGGATAGTTTCAGCGCCTCTGAACCCTATAAGCTCAGTGATGAAATGGTGTGGACCATATTGGCCGACGACGAGATGTTGTGGCTGGGAACCGACTCGGGCGTGATTGCCGTTAACCGCAAGACTCAGCAGACCAAAACGGCGGTTCCCAGAGGGATGGAGGTCAATGACAGCATCTACAAGATAGATAATCTGGATTCAGAACACCTGCTGCTTTCGTCCACCAATGGTTTGTTTGTGATGAATAAGCAGACTCTGGAAGGGCAACCCTTGGGAGAGTGGAGCGGCAGCGGGCAGTCCCTGAGTCATAAGACAGTGCTCAATACCCTGCATGAGGGCAATCTCTGGTGGTTTGCAACCAGCAATGGTCTCTATGAGTGGGACAAGGAGCAGGGCAGCATCAATAAGAGGAATTTGCCCGGCGCCGAATACAGCGGCAGTAATCCGATTATTTATAGCGTTTACCGCGACAGCAGCGAACGTTTGTGGGTCGGTGGCAACAAGTCGTTCGGTTATCTGGAGCAGGGCGGCGGTTTTCGCTCGTTGGCGACAGTATTTGATGAATTGCCGCATATGCCCACGGTGAGCCAACTGCTGGAATTGAGCCCAGACCGCTTCTGGCTGGCTACCCGTCAGGGAGGCCTGATAGAGCTGGATTTGCA
Source organism: Shewanella sp. BJSY2023SW005 (assembly GCF_047314585.1). Classification (NCBI taxonomy): domain Bacteria; kingdom Pseudomonadati; phylum Pseudomonadota; class Gammaproteobacteria; order Alteromonadales; family Shewanellaceae; genus Shewanella; species Shewanella sp. BJSY2023SW005. Next base: position 13,872 of record NZ_JBKORJ010000028.1, on the reverse strand, counting down.
GACCATGAAGATCCGCCGTTTGACGCAAGAGTGGCAACTGGACTGCAATACCGTATTTTTCCTGCAGGATACCGGCGACTACCGTATGGTTGGTTGTACCTATGTGCTGATCCGTCAGGACAAACACAGCGGTGAAATCAAGGTATTCAACGACGACGATGGCTTGCTGGGCAAGGAGCTCAACGAAGGAGCCTATTTCTATGAACCACAGCAGGGGCTCTATGTGGGCACTCCGGATGGAGTGATGTTGCTGGATGTCGATTCTTTGGTAAACCGTATTCCAAGGCACGGCGCCATTCTCGAATCCATTGCCGCCTACTATGACAACAAGACAGAGCTGAGTCTGGTGCCTACGCCGGGACAGCTCATTGCCCCGGGTGCCAGAATGCTCAGCTTTCAGTTGACCAGTATGGATTATCTGGACGATGCGCCTATCAGCCTCAAGTACCGTTTACGACGTCCTGGCGAGGATGAGCTGAACTATTTACTGCTGGAAAATCAGTCACAGATCAACCTTTCAGGGTTGATCCCCGGTGCCTACCAACTGGAGGTGCTTAGCCAAAATAACGGTATCTGGCAGTCGGAACCTTTCCGTTTCCCTTTCACTGTTGACCTGTTCTGGTGGCAGAGTCGTTGGTTCAAAGGTCTGTTGGTGGTGGCATTATTGGCTATGGTGTTCACCATAGTCTTGCTGCGTCAGCGCCAGGTGCGGCGTTTTATGACCATGAACCTGGCGCTGCGCCAGAGCGACGACAGGCTGAGGCAGTCGCTCAGGGGCAGTGAATCGGATCTCTGGGAGTGGCGCCGCGATACAGGCCTGTTTCATCTGGATAATCGCGGTGGCGTGCTGGGGAGTGACGAAGACTTTATTCTTATCGCCATAGACAAGCTGCCGGTGCATCCGGACGACCAGGCCACAGCGCTGGATGAATGGAACAAGATGGTCGAAGGAGAGAGCGACAGGTTCGAGTCTGAATACCGCTATCGCCGCCGTGATGGCAGTTGGGGCTGGCTCAGGGTGCGCGGCAGGCCTGTCAGTCATGATCCGGTTTCCGGCAAGGTCAGCAAGGCTGCCGGGATTTACTCTGACATTACCATCAAGCGCCAGTTGGAAGACGAAGTCGAGTTGCTGGCTCAGGCGTTTGAAAACACCTCTGAAGGGGTGTTTATTCTGGATGCCGATGAGGTCATCAAGGTAGCCAACAGAGCGGCTGAGTCGATAGTGGGTCAGGATAGACATAGCCTGCAAGGGCGACACTTTGGCGAGTTGGTGGTTAGCGAAAACTTCCACAAAGACAAAGTCGCCACTCTGCTGCAAGGGGTGGAATCCTGGACCGGCGAGCTGGAAATTGTCGGCGTGGCCGGGTCGCGTTGTCCCGTGTGGCTCAATATCTCCTCTATGCAGGATCTCAAGGAACGGGTGCAGCACTATGTGGTGGTGTTCTCCGACATCACAGAGCGGAAACGCACCGAAGCCGATCTGCGCCGTCTGGCTAACTATGATGTGCTGACCGGCTTGCCGAATCGCTCGCTGTTTGCCAACCGCTTGCAGCAGGCGATAGACAGAGCCGATGACAAACAGCAGAAACTGGCCTTGCTGTTTCTGGATCTGGACAGGTTCAAGCATGTCAACGACTCTTACGGCCACAGTATGGGGGATGCCCTGTTGGTGGAGGCGGCCAACAGGTTGCAGTCTGTGATGGATCAGGAGCAGGTGCTGTGTCGTTTCGGTGGTGATGAGTTTGTGATCCTGGTGAATGAGGCCGAGATAGATAAGCTCAACCGTCTGTGTGAGCGCCTGTTGGCGCAAATAGCTCAGCCGTTCGAACTCTATGGACGGGAGTTTTTTATTTCCACCAGCATAGGGATCAGCATCTGGCCCGACGATGCCAGGCAGCCGGAGGCGCTGATCAAGAACGCCGATCAGGCCATGTATCATGCCAAGGAAGAGGGGCGCGGCAACTTCCAATACTACTCCAGTGAGCGTAATGCCGAGGCGCTGTACCACTTGAAATTGGAGGCCATGTTGCGCCACGCCATAGAGCAGGGCGAGTTTGAGCTCTATTATCAGGGCCAGTTTGATGTCAAGGAGCAGCAAAAGTTTATCGGCATGGAGGCCTTGCTGCGCTGGCATCATCCGAGTGAAGGTTTTGTGCGGCCGGATATTTTCATCAAGGTGGCCGAGTCCTGTGGTTTGATTGTTGCCATCGACCGTTGGGTGTTGCGCCAGGCCTGTGAGGATGGTGCCCGCTGGAGCCAGAGTGTGGCCGAGCCGTTCAAGTTGTCGGTGAATGTCAGCGCCGTGCATTTCCGTCACCCGGAATTTATCAGTGGCGTGCTCAATATCCTCGAAGAAACCGGGATGCCGGCCGAATATCTGGCGCTGGAGATCACCGAAGGGGTGTTGATGAAAGAGCTGCACATTGCCCGTCAGCATTTGAAACAGCTGAGAGCCCACGGCATAGAAGTCGCTATCGATGACTTTGGTACCGGCTACTCTTCTTTGGCTTATCTGCGCCACTTTGAAGTCAACACTCTGAAGATAGATCGCTCCTTCCTCAAGGATATTGCCGGCAACAGTGCCGATCAGGCGATTGTCAGCAGTATTGTCGAGTTGGCCCGTAACCTCAGGCTCAAGGTCGTGGCCGAAGGGGTGGAAACCCGGGAGCAGTTACAACAGGTCACTCACAGAGGCTGCCACATCATTCAGGGCTATTACTTTGCCAAACCTGTGCCGGCCGCCGAACTGGCATCCTGGTTTTACGAGACGCACCACCAATAATCGCTGCTTATACTCACTTGGAACTTTCTCTTTACTGTAAATTCTTTGTTAGAATATGCCGACTCTAATTCTGGAACTCTTGCTAGGTATGAAGACCTCTCTGCGCTTACTGGTTTTGATAGGCACTCTGTTGAGTGTGGCTGCCGTGGCGGCCGAACGTCCCAAAGTGGGCCTGGTTCTCAGTGGCGGTGGTGCCAAGGGCGCGGCGCATGTCGGGGTTCTCAAAATGCTCGAGGCCAACAATATCCCGGTCGACTATGTCGCCGGTACCAGCATAGGCGCCTATGTCGGCGGCCTTTATGCGCTGGGTTACAGTGCCACTGAAATTGAAACCATCATGATGAATGAAGACTGGTCCAAGGGGTATTCGGATACCATTCCACGCCAGGCCATGAGCTATCGTGATAAGCAGCAAAGAGATCAATACAATATTCCGCTTAACCTGGGGATCCGCGGCGGTGAAGTACAGTCGCCGAGTGGCGTGCTCCTCGGGCAAACCATGTCGCAGCTGTACCGCAACACCACAGATCTGGTGCGGGAGTTCAACAGTTTCAACGAATTGTCCATTCCCTACCGGGCAGTGGCCACCGACTTGGAAACCAGTCTGCCTGTGGTGATCAGCAGTGGCAGCTTGGTGGAAGCGATGCAGGCCTCGGCCACAGTGCCGGGAGCGCTGCAACCGGCTGAAATCGATGGCAAGTTGCTGGTGGATGGTGGCATTGCCAACAATATGCCTGTGGATGTGGTCAAGGCCATGGGCGCGGATGTCATTATCGCCGTCGATATAGGTTCGCCATTGGTGAAAAAGGATCAGCTCAACGGCACCATAGCGGTGTTGAACCAGCTGTCCACCATGTTGACCAATGCCAGTACAGAGCGGCAAAAGGCACTGTTGACCAAAGACGATATCCTGATCCGTCCGGCCATAGATAAGCTCAGCACTACAGACTTTGCCGATATGCCCAAGGCGCTGGAAGCCGGGGTGACGGCTGCGGTGCAGCATACGGCTAGGTTGAGCCAACTGGCGGTGCCTCCCGAGGAATACCGTGCTTATGTGCAGCAAAAGCGCGACGCCAGTCGTGACTGGCTCGATAATCTGGAGAGGCCCGTTACCCGCATAGTCCTTAACAATCAGTCCAAAGTCAGTGATTCGCTGCTGGATGACATACTGGATATCGAGGTGGGTGACAGAGTCACCAAGCAGCAGTTGAACGAAAGCATTGCCCGGCTTTACTCGCTGAACAAGTTCGAGCGGGTCAGCGCCGAGTTTCAGGACACAGATGAAGGCCGGGTGTTAACCGTGACCACCAAGGCCAAGTCCTGGGGCCCCAACTACTTCCAGTTTGGTTTTAACTGGGAAGACGACTTTTCGCTGGACTCGGCAGTGACTCTGGATGCTGCTTTGACCATGACAGACCTGACCGAAAATGGCGGTGAGTGGCGCAATGAAGTGAAGATGGGCTTCGAGAAGTTGCTCGGCACCGAGTTTTATCAACCTCTGGACCGGGATCAGCAGTTTTATGCCCGCGCCCGTTACCAGTACGAGATCAAGAGCTGGGATCTGTTTGATGCCAACAAACTCTACTTCGAGTTGGATCGCAAGAGCCACAGAATCGACCTGGGTTTGGGGTACAACTATGTCAAACAGGGCCGGATTGAGCTGGGGCTGACTGGTGAGTCGGGGGTGGTGTCCAACGAGGCCTTCTTTGAAGATCTCAAGTTCAACACCTACGGCGCCTATTTCAAGTTTGGCTACGACACTCTGGACAGCATCAGCTTCCCCACCTCTGGCAATCGCTTCACCCTGAATATCTACCTGCGCAATGAGGAGTATGAGGAGGGCGACTTCAAGACAGACCCCGAGCACTCGCTGCAGATTGAAGCAGACTGGAAAGGGGTGGTCAGTGTCGGCAATCATTCCTTCGTCGGTAAGGCCTCTTATTCAACCGTGGATAAAGATGGCAACTTTACTCTCTATGTCTCCGACCTCGGCGGTTTCCTTAATCTTTCCGGCTACCACAAGAACTCTATTGCCGGCGCCCAGAAGGTGTTTGGTGCCTTTATCTATCAGTATGATCTCGGCCGTGATGCGCTGGGGATGAAGGACTTCCCTCTATACCTGGGGGCCAGTCTGGAAGCGGGTAATGTCTGGGGGCTGGATGAACATGTGATGTTTAACGATCTCATCTATTCCAGCAGCCTGTTCCTGGGCACAGATACCCAACTGGGGCCGGCGGCACTGGGCTTTGGTTTCAGCGATAATGGCGAAAATGCTGTCTACCTGTTTATCGGCAAAAACTTCTAATGCGGGCCTGGCCCGTCTGTGACCCGCTCTGTAGTGTTCATAGATATTTACAAAAATCCACTACAGACTGGTCACAGGGAGTGCTAAGGTTTGAAACTGGTATCTTTGTAACAATATAACTATCTGAACAATCACAAATTCGGGGAAGAAAATGAGCAAAATAAGCACCCTGGCATTGGGCATCGCCCTCAGCCTTGGTCTGGCTTCCTGTGCCAGCCAGCAAGCGCCGCAGTCGCAAGTAGAAGTGAAAAAGGCCTCCGGTATTGAGCTGGAAAACTTTGACCATCAGGTTCGCCATCAGGACGATTTCTACTACAGCGTCAACGGTAAGTGGTTGGCCACTACGCCTATCCCGGCCGACAAATCCAACTATGGTGCTTTCTCTGTTCTTTATGAAGAAAGCCAGGCAGCCCTGAAACAGATTATCGAAGAAGCCGCCGCCAAGCCCAATAAGGCCGAAGGTTCAGTGGAGCAGAAGATAGGCGATTTCTATGCCGCCTATATGGATAGCACTCTGACTGACCAACTGGGGATTGCGCCGCTCAAGGGGCAACTGGCAGATATCGCCAAAACCGCCAGCCACGCCGATATTGCCGCGCTGATGGGCAAACTGCTGACCGATGGCTCCGGCATTCCCTTTGGTTTTTACGTTAACAACGATGCCAAGAATTCCAGCCAGTACGGGGTTTACCTGTACCAGAGTGGCCTGACACTGCCGGATCGTGATTACTACCTCAAGGACGATCCCAAGTTTGTCGCCAACCGCGAAGCGATGCGTGAATATGTCCGCAATCTGATGAGCGCCGCCGGTTACCCTCACGCAGATGCCGCCGCAGCCAATGTCGCCAACATTGAACTCTTTATTGCCCAGAGCCAGTGGAGCCGGGTCGAGTCTCGCGACGCCAACAAGGCCTACAACAAGATGAGCCTGAAAGAGCTGCAGCAGTTGATGGGCGGCTTTGACTTTGACGGTTTCGCCAAAGCTGCCGGTCTCACCGGCAAGACCCAGGACGTGATAGTGCGTCAACCTTCCTACTTTGAGAAGCTGGGCGCCGAGTTCGGCAAGTTCCCTGTTTCAGCCTGGCAAGACTACCTGGCATTCCATCTGGTGGACTCCTATGCCGGCTTGCTGAGCCAGCAGTTTGTCGATCTGCACTTTGATTTCCACAGCAAAACCTTGATGGGTATTCAGGAGCAAAAACCACGCTGGAAGCGGGCCGTCGATGGCGCCGATCAAGTGATTGGTGAGCTGGTGGGTAAAGAATACGTTGCCCGTCACTTCCAGCCGGAAGCCAAGGCGCGGATGGAGTCGATGATCAAGAACTTGATCAAGGGCTTTGAAGTCAGCATCGATGAGTTGGAGTGGATGACACCTGAGACCAAGAAAGCGGCTCAGGAAAAACTGTCCAAGTTTACTTACAAGATAGGTTATCCGGACAAGTGGAAAGACTACAGCAATCTGGAGATCAAGGCTGACGATCTGGTGGGTAACTACCAGCGTTATGCCCGTTTCGAATACCAGGACATGCTGGCTAAGCTGGGCAAGCCAATCGATCGCAGCGAGTGGCACATGACACCGCAGACGGTGAACGCCTACTACAACCCTGTGATGAACGAAATCGTGTTCCCGGCCGCCATTCTGCAGCCGCCTTTCTTCAACATGGAAGCCGATGACGCGGTGAACTATGGTGGCATAGGCGCGGTGATTGGCCACGAGATCAGCCATGGTTTTGATGATCAGGGCGCCAAGTATGACGGCGACGGTAACCTGCGCAACTGGTGGACAGACAAAGACCGCGAAGAGTTCCAGAAGCGCGGCGCGCAGCTGTCTGCCCAGTACAGCCAGTTTGAAGCTCTGCCCGGCAAGTTCGTCAACGGTGACCTGACTCTGGGCGAGAACATAGGCGATCTGGGTGGCTTGACCGTTGCCCTGCGCTCTTATCACCTGAGCCTCAACGGTAAAGAAGCACCGGTAATGGACGGCCTGACCGGCGATCAGCGTTTCTTCGTCGGTTGGTCACAGGTGTGGCGCCGCAACTACCGTGACGAGGAGCTGGGACGTCGTCTGCTGACTGACCCGCATTCACCCAGCCACTACCGCGCCATGGGCACTCCCCGCAACGTGGAAGGTTTCTACAAAGCCTTCGACCTCAAGCCGACTGACAAGATGTATCTGTCGGAAGAGGACAGAGTGAAGATCTGGTAAGGCGGATTACCAGAAAACAGAGCCAGGCAGATGCCTGGCTCTGTTGTATTCGGACTTACAGGGTATCAAGCAGTGCCGGCAGGGCTTCCAGGCTATCACGCTGATGATGCGCCGCAGCCCAGCGGGGATCCTGGCGCTGCTCGGCTGCCGGGACTATCAAGGTCTGCATATTGGCGGCGCGAGCGGCTATCAGGCCATTGAAAGAGTCTTCCACCGCCAGGCAGCGGCTTGGTGGCAGTGCCAGTTTGGCGGCGCAGAAGAGATAAACCTCAGGGTGGGGTTTACCGAGTGGAAAATCCTGAGCCGATTGTATCGCATCGAAGGCTTCTGTGATGGCGAGTTTGCCAAGCACGGCATCGATAATATCCCAGGAGGAAGAGGTGGCCAGGCCCACTTTCAGGCCTCGGCTGCGGCAGGCGCTGAGGGCATCGACAACACCAGGCATGGGTTTGCCATCGCGGCGGATATAGGCGATTACCGCCGCTATGATTTGATCGGCGATATATTGAGGTTCTACTTTGACCTTGGGAAAGCGCTGTAACCAGAAGTCCACCACCTGATCGATTCGCAGGCCAGTGGTTTGCTGTATGGCTTCACGGCTGACAGTCATCCCCAGCTGCTGCAAAACCTGATACTCGGCTTGCTGCCAGACGGGCTCTGAGTCGATCAATATCCCATCCATATCAAAAATAACGGCCTGTATTGCGGGTGCTTGCATGGAAAAGTCTCAAAAACGGCGCGGATTTGGACGCAGGATAACGAAAAGCGGCCCCGGGATGCAAAATTATCCCGGCAGGGGAGATTAGGAGATGCTTGGCTGAAGGCGTTTGAATTTAATTCGATTACTACAATCTAATTATTTGTATTTAAATGAAAAAATCATTTTTTCAAACTATTGTCTAATTTCCTTTGTTTAATGAGGGGCTTAGTGTGTCGCCGACCTTGGGATTTTGCCACGATTTCTCAGTTGCCTTAGTGTGATCTCATTCATACTTTTGCAAAGCTGTAGTATACTGCAGGCCGGAATTTACGGGTCGATCCTGTGGGGCTGTCAGCTTCATTCATGAAGACGTGCAGTCGTAAGAGCGCCTAACAAAGAGGAATGTTGCCGTGCTAGAAGCATATCGTAAACACGTCGAAGAGCGTGCTGCTGAGGGCGTAGTCCCTAAGCCATTGGATGCACATCAAGTGGCTGAGCTTGTTGAATTAGTGAAAAACCCACCTGCAGGCGAAGAAGAATTTATTCTTAACCTGCTCGAAAATCGTATTCCCCCAGGTGTTGACGAAGCCGCCTATGTTAAGGCCGGTTTCCTGGATGCCGTTGCCAAGGGTGAGGTGAAATCCCCAATCCTGAGCGCCGAGCGTGCGCTGGAACTCTTGGGTACCATGCAGGGCGGTTACAACATCGAACCCCTGATCCGCCAATTGGACAACGAGCAGATGGCCCCGCTGGCGGTCAAGGCTCTGTCTCATACCCTGCTGATGTTCGATGCCTTCCACGATGTGGTTGAGAAGATGAAGGCGGGTAACGCCTATGCCAAGCAAGTGGTTGAGTCCTGGGCCAATGCCGAGTGGTTCCTCAGCCGCCCCAAGCTGGCCGATAAAATCTCTCTGACCGTATTCAAGGTCACAGGCGAGACCAACACCGACGACCTGTCTCCGGCTCCTGATGCCTGGTCACGTCCCGATATCCCACTGCACGCCTTGGCGATGCTGAAAAACGCCCGCGACGGTATTGAGCCGGATCAGCCAGGCGTAGTAGGCCCAATCAAGAAGATTGAAGAACTCAAGACCAAGGGCTTCCCACTGGTTTATGTGGGCGACGTGGTCGGTACAGGCTCTTCCCGTAAGTCGGCGACCAACTCTGTGCTGTGGTTCATGGGCGATGATATTCCATTCGTGCCCAACAAGCGTGCCGGTGGTTTCTGCCTCGGTGGCAAGATAGCCCCTATCTTCTTCAACACCATGGAAGATGCCGGTGCTTTGCCGATTGAGTTGGATGTGGGCAATATGGAGATGGGCGATGTTATCGACATCTACCCTTATGCCGGTAAAGTGACCCGTCACGATAGCGACGAAGTTATTTCTGAATTCAAACTCAAGACTGATGTGCTGCTGGACGAAGTGCGTGCCGGTGGCCGTATTCCGTTGATCATCGGCCGCGGTCTGACCGACAAGGCCCGTGAAGCTCTGGGTCTGGAAGCCTCCGATGTCTTCGTGCGTCCAGGTGACGTTGCCGATACCGGCAAGGGTTACACCCTGGCACAGAAGATGGTAGGTAAGGCCTGTGGCGTAGAAGGTATCCGCCCTGGTCAATACTGTGAGCCCAAGATGACTTCTGTCGGTTCTCAGGACACTACCGGCCCTATGACACGTGACGAGTTGAAAGACTTGGCCTGTCTCGGTTTCAGCGCCGATTTGACCATGCAGTCTTTCTGTCACACTGCCGCTTATCCCAAGCCTGTTGACGTAAATACTCACCACACTCTGCCTGACTTCATCATGAACCGCGGCGGTGTTTCCCTGCGTCCTGGTGACGGTGTTATTCACTCCTGGCTGAACCGCATGCTGCTGCCTGATACCGTAGGTACAGGTGGTGACTCGCACACCCGTTTCCCTATCGGTATCTCTTTCCCAGCTGGTTCCGGCCTGGTGGCTTTTGCCGCCGCTACCGGTGTTATGCCACTGGATATGCCTGAGTCTGTGTTGGTGCGCTTCAAGGGTAAGATGCAGCCTGGTATCACCCTGCGTGATCTGGTGCATGCGATTCCGCATAAGGCCATCGAAATGGGTCTGCTGACCGTTGAGAAGAAGGGCAAGAAGAATATCTTCTCCGGCCGTATTCTCGAAATCGAAGGTCTGGAGCACCTCAAGGTTGAGCAGGCATTCGAACTGTCTGATGCGTCTGCCGAGCGTTCTGCCGCCGGTTGTACCATCAAGCTGGATAAAGATCCTATCATCGAGTACCTGAACTCCAACATAGTCATGCTCAAGTGGATGATCGCCGAAGGCTACGGCGACCGCCGTACCATAGAACGTCGTATCAAGGGCATGGAAGAGTGGTTGGCGAACCCTGAACTGATGGAAGCCGACAAGGATGCCGAGTATTCAGCGGTTATTGAGATCGATCTGAATGAGATCAAAGAGCCTATTCTGTGTGCACCGAACGATCCCGATGACGCCGTATTGCTGTCTCAGGTAGCCAACACCCAGATTGATGAAGTGTTTGTCGGTTCCTGCATGACCAACATAGGTCACTTCCGCGCCACGGGTAAGATGCTGGACAAGTTCGCCAAGACGCTGCCTACTCGTCTGTGGATTGCTCCGCCAACCAAAATGGATAAGGATCAGCTGACCGAAGAAGGTTACTACGGTATCTTCGGCCGCGTCGGTGCCCGTATCGAGATCCCCGGTTGTTCTCTGTGTATGGGTAACCAGGCACGGGTTGCCGAAGGCGCGACTGTCGTTTCGACTTCTACCCGTAACTTCCCGAACCGCCTGGGTACAGGTGCCAATGTGTACCTGGCCTCTGCCGAGCTGGCTGCCGTTGCAGCGCTGCTGGGACGTTTGCCAAGCCCTGAAGAGTATCAGGAATATGCCAAGGAGCTGGACGCAACAGCGGCCGATACCTACAGATACCTGAACTTCGACCAACTGGAGTCTTACACCAAGAAAGCCGGTGAAGTGATCTTCCAGTCAGCGGTTTAAGTTATCGCAATAACAAAAGCCAGCTCATAGAGCTGGCTTTTTTGTGTCTGAAACGAGCTGCAAGCGAGTGCAATAAGGCGCAAGGAACGGCGATAAGCTGCAGACTCGTTAAGGGATCAGTTGATGGTCGGTGCCAACTTCTTGTTGTGCAGCACTTCCAACATTCTGTCTTCCAACTGGAAGCGGGTCTCCAGGGCGTGCACCAGTTCGGCGAGATCTTTATCCAGCTGGTAGAGCAGATCATCGCTTTCCAGCTCGGAATACTTGTCGCTGAAGTCCAGGGCCTGATCTGTGGTCTCGACAATCTTGGGCAGTAACTGCTGTGCCAGTGCCTTGTTCGATTGTCCCTGTTCGTCACAGGCGTCGACTACCTTGTTGAAGACTTCGAAATGACCTTCCGAGACATAATCCACCAGCAGATTGCAGAAGCTGCGAACCTGATCGACACAGGGCAGGGACTTGTCACGGTTTTCATAAGGAGCCAGTCCGGCCAACTTACAGTAATAAACCAGTAACTTTCTGCGGTTGTTCAACCATTGATCCACCAGAGCATTGGCTCCGCCCCATTTTTGCTCGGCCTGTTCAAGTTGTTTCAGCATGATCTTCTCATCCTTATCGCCGCACTTGCTCCTAATTTAGGTGACAAGTTAGCCAGTGATCAACTCTTTTCGGTGTGTAGACGACTTTTTTACACATGGACAAACCAGTTGTTTTGTATACAAAAACAACTCAAATGTTAAATTGTGTATCCAAGCGTGGAATGGGAAATAAAAAGCCCAGCGGTAGAAACTACAGCTGGGCGAGGAAAGTTTTAACAGGCTCGATGTGACGAGCTTCTTGATTGTTCTTGCTAGCGCAGACTTTTTATACCAAAGGGTGGGAACCTGTGCAACTTTTTTCTGTCATAAGACATTAGTCTGACGCCTCAATCTTTATACTTTTGTTGTGAGAATGTGATCCCGTGCCGATTGTGTCGGCAAGTCTTGAGCTTCATCAAGTTCCCCTGTATTTCGTTTATCTGCTTTTGGTTCACACCCATGGCTTGGTGCCTATCAGTTTGCCTGTGGAGCGGCCTGGATGGCTTGGCAGTCCGCAAACTTCTCACTGGAATAGTATTTATCCATGCCTGTGGTCACATAAATACTCAGACACAGGTTACAATACAGCCGCAAATGCTAAACTACCGCCCCAGCAGATCTCAATCGGAGTAGGAATAAGCCCAATGGCAGAATTAAAAAACGATCGTTATTTACGTGCGCTGCTCAAGCAACCTGTTGATGTTACCCCAGTTTGGATGATGCGCCAGGCTGGCCGCTATCTGCCAGAATATCGCGCTACCCGCGCCGAAGCCGGTGACTTTATGGCGCTGTGCCGTAATGCCGAACTGGCTTGTGAAGTTACCCTGCAGCCGCTGCGTCGTTTTGAACTGGATGCGGCAATCCTGTTTTCCGATATTTTGACTGTGCCTGATGCCATGGGGTTGGGCCTGTATTTCGAAGCCGGTGAAGGTCCTCGCTTTGAGCGTCCAACCGACACCATTGAAGCCATCAAAAAGCTGGCTGTACCGGATCCGGAAGATGAGCTCGGTTATGTGATGAAAGCCGTCAGCACCATTCGCCGTGAACTCAAGGGTGAAGTGCCATTGATCGGTTTCTCCGGTTCGCCATGGACACTGGCCACTTATATGGTTGAAGGCGGTTCCAGCAAGGCCTTCGAAAAGATCAAGCGGATGATGTATGCCGAGCCTGCCGCCCTGCACATGCTGCTGGACAAGCTGGCAGATTCCGTAACCCTGTATCTGAACGCCCAAATTGCCAACGGCGCTCAAGCCGTGATGATCTTTGACTCTTGGGGCGGCGCGCTGTCTCATGCGGCCTATCGCGAGTTCTCACTGCGTTACATGCAGAAGATAATCGATGGTCTGAATCGTCATGCCGAAGGCCGTCAGGTACCAGTGACCCTGTTTACCAAAGGCGGTGGTCTGTGGCTTGAAGCCATGGCTGAAACCGGCTGTGATGCTCTGGGTCTGGACTGGACCATAGATATTGGCGATGCCCGCAAGCGTGTGGGTGACAAGGTGGCCCTGCAGGGCAATATGGACCCATCGACTCTGTACGCATCTCCTGAGCGTATTCGTGAGGAAGTGGCACAGATCCTGGCCAGCTATGGTCAAGGTACGGGCCATGTATTCAACCTGGGCCATGGCATCCACCAGCATGTGGATCCTGAGCACGCCGGAGCCTTCGTCAAGTCGGTACACGAGCTGTCTGCCCAGTACCACAAGTAAGCATTCGCTCAATAAAAAAGCCCGCATTGCGGTAATGCCGTTCACTTAGTGTGAACGGCATTTTTCTTAGGCTTAATGGGATACTTGTTTTTACTCATTTTTAACGCACGTGGATAGGCTCTATCCCGTTTCCCATCAAGCTTGAACTGCCTCGCATTACGCACTATGTCCAAGACCTCTCTCGGAACATTCCCAGGCATTTGAGATGACAGCTGAGTCAGTTTAAAAATGATATAACTCGATGCATCTCTAAAGCTTAATTGGTTCGGATGTAACGACGGTAAGCTCTTAGCCATCAACACCATCTTGTATCTGATGAGGTTATAGGCCAACAGTACTCCCCACAATTCTTGGATAACCARCTCTGGCAATTGACTRCGYAACGTAAAGCGACTCTCCAGAAGATGCTGCTTCATCTCCCGATAGCCCACTTCTATCTCCCATCGATGGGCATATAAATCCGCTATCTCTGCCCCCGGATAACGCAATGGGTCCGTTAATGAGGTCAAAATGGAAACCGACTTACCTTTTATCGTCTTTGTCAGTAAGCGAGCTTCAATATTGTCAGGTAGCATAGGCCACTT
>NZ_JBKORJ010000027.1:2500-108849 GCF_047314585.1 Shewanella sp. BJSY2023SW005 | reverse complement strand
AGTTGCATAAAAAAATCCGATGACATGGGGTCATCGGATTTTGATCCTTTCAGTGAGATCGTCAAGCGATCTGTCTTAACTGATCGGCATTAGCCGGAGGGCGGTTTTTTTATGACTTGAGGCAGAACTCAGAGGCTGCTGAGTTGCAGTAACACCTTGCCGTCATCGCTTTTGAGCAAGAGTTTGCCATTGCTGACTTCACCTTGGGTTACCTGAGGCAAAGCTTGCATCACCAATTGCTCCTGGGCCATCAGGGCATCGACACAGGCTTTCATTGTGCTGCCGGCCGGGGAGAGTTTCAGCTTCTGACCTTCCTGGGAATAGGTTCCGAAGAAGTTATTGCAGCTATTGTTGCCGGACAGTTTGCCGTCATTGGTAAAAACCAATTGGGCAGGGCTGTAATCTATAGTGGGTTGTCCCATAATGCTTTCTACATGCCAGCTGCCTTCCAGTGGCAGATACTGACCTTGGGTATCCGGGGTGGTTTGGCATGCAGCCAGACCAAATAGCAGCGCAGCGGCTACGAAGGTTTTCTTAATCATGGTCATTTTTCCATTAGTCTATTAAGCCTCTATAGTGTGACAAGAATAGCGCGGATTAAAAAGGGGGAGAAGGGTGATATCCAGGGCTAACTCAGTGATAGGCCTTCTGAAATTGTTACATTGGATAGGTGTGTTAATGCTGCTTGGCGGCATTGGGCTTTACATGTTGACCGATATGGCACTTGAGGTCAGCGGAATGTTGACCATTGCCTCACTGATAGGCTTGGGGTTGGTATTCATGTCCCCTTATCCTGTAGTTATTTTTATCCAATGGGCCAAGGCTCAGGATCAAAAACCGCAATAATCGCCCAAGTTCGCAGCTTGGTTTACTCAACATAAGCGGCTTATCCCGGATTGGCGTTAAGTTTTATATTGCAGCAGATCTTGCTCTGCCTGTTCCAACATGGGTGAGAGTTCGAAGTGGGAGTCCGGTGCAAAGAAGCTTTGCCCCACCAATAACTGCAGGCCACAATCACTGCGGCTGACCTGCTTTTTCAGGCGACTGGCGAGGATATCCAGGTGCGCCTGGCTGTCCACAAATGCCAGAATAATGAACTGGTTGTGATTCAATCGGGCACATATGTCGGCTTCGCGCATGTTCTCCAGTATCACCCTTGCCAACATTTTCAGGGATTGATCCTGCTGCAGTCCGCCAATGCGGTTTGAATCCAGCTCCTTGCCTTCCAGCAACATAAGCCCGGCATGGGAGCCCAAACGGCGACTGAGGCTCAGTTGCCTCGGCGCCAACAGATTAAAGCCTCTGGGGTTGAGCATACAGGTGAGTTCATCCTGCAGAGATAGAGACTCCAGCTGCTCCATCAGTTGCAACTGTCCAAGCTCGGCCTTGAGCAGCGCCAGCATAGGCTCGAGCAAAGACTGCAACTGCTCTAATGCCACCTTGGGTTTGCCATTGAGGATCAGTAATTCGCCAAACAGCTTGCCATCGGACCAATGAAGTGGGTACTTGATGGTCTCCGCCGGGTTAGCTGCAAAGTGTTGCAGCAGGGAGGCGATACCTTCAAATTCAGTTGGGATTTCAGCCGCCGGGCTGTGGCTCAGGACCTGCAGCTTGGTATCTGGCATATGTTGCAGTAACAGCACAGTTTGGGCGTGAAACATCTCTCTGACAGTAACCAAGCGACTCTGCCAATGGTCGAGCTGCAAAGGGTCGTTGGGATGGTCTCTTAAGCTGCTGGTTCTTTCCGTCAGTTGCGCATGCATATAGTTATAGTATTTGTGATGGCAAGGATTGCCTCAGAATACCCAACTGCGTGCGTTAATAAAATGAAAAAATTCGGTTATTGGATCTGGGTCTTTTTAACGTCTCTTCTGTGCTTTGAATCAAGGGGCTCATGCTTCTTTCTTTTGCTGTTTGGATGACTTGAGTCCAGCCCTGGCACTTTCCAGCATAGGCGCCAGCTTGGCGGCAGAGTCAGGGCTGAAAAAGCAACTGCTGGAGTCCAGTTGTAATGGGGCCGAAAACTGGTTCATCTGCCGCTCAAGGCGTTTGATGATATGCTCCAGATCCCGCTCCAGATCGACAAACACCAGCAGGACATATTGGCTGTCGTTATAGTGGGCAGCGATATCTGCGGTTCTTATGGTATTGAGGATCAGGTTGCCGAGTTCTCTATGGTGACGTGCCAGCGTTTCGGCATCCATATTCATCCCGGGTATCAACTCGAAAAAAATAATGCCTGAATGGGCACCGAAGCGGCGGCCGAGATTGAGCTGCCTGGGTGCCATCATGATAAAGCCGTAGTGGTTGAGCATGCCGGTTTCCCGGTCGCGCATGGACAGCGACTCAATTCTGTGACTCTGGCATAAGAGCGCCAAGTCTTGCTGCAGCAGAATTTGGAACGGCTCCAGCATATAAGGGCTGATGTGTTGTTGTTCGTTGGCATGGGCATTGATGACACACAGGCAACCGAATACCGAGCCGTCGGGCCAGAGCACTGGCCGGGATAGAATCCCCAGGACATTGCTGAACTCTTTTGGGTTGTCATCATTGGTGGAGCGGGTGAGATCCAGATTGACGCCCTCGGGTGGGCTATCGACCATACGCTGGAATACACTTTCATCGGCAGAGAATACCTTGCCGGGCGGGAACCTGTGGCTGGCATCGGCGGCGCTGACAATGACTTCGAATCCCTGATCTGTCTTTTGCAGCACAAAGACTTTGTCGGCCTGGTAGTAACGTTTCATTAGCTCACATTGATGCATCCAGCGAATAAGGTTGAGTCTGTGGCTTTCATTTTCCAATAGGCTCTTGCCTGGGTCTATGGTATCCGGGAGCATATCTCTTCCTGAGTCGAGTGGCTTAAGTTCAACTTTAAGTGTGGAAGCAGTATGGGAATTTCGCAAATCGAGTGCGGCTGCAACAGGCTTTGGCTATAATGCGGCTTCTTTTATTGCTGAGCCTTTTTGATGCCAGAAACCATGCAATACCGCCAGGCTGAGGCGGCCGATGTTGAGACGATTGCCAGCCTGGAGCAGCGCTTCGGCCAGGATGAGTTGAGTGCCAGAGAGCGTACACGGGGCATGCAAGGGCAGGGCTTTTCGGCCAAGGAGCTTGAACCTCTGGTGGCCGCCGGTCATGTGTGGTTGGCGTTGGACGCGACTAAGGTAGTCGGTTATCTGATAACCGGCAGTTGGGATAAACTCAAGCATTCGCCTTTGTGTCAGGCCCTCTGTCGGCAACTGACCCAGAATCGCTTTGACCTGGGGCTGAACTGGCAGCAAACTCTGCATTACGGCCCGGTTTGGGTGCATCCTGATTATCGTGGCAAGGGCGTGTTTGATAAGCTTTACGGCGCCGCCAGAGCCAACATCAGTGCGCCTTGGCTGGCACTGATCGCCGAGGACAACGAGGCGTCTATACGAGCCCATAGCAGGGATGGCCGCATGCGCACCCTGGACTTTGTCACCCTTTGCGGCCGGGATTTTTATCTGCTGCTGGGCTAACAGCCGCTTTGACGCGGGAGAGCAAGATGCAAAACACGCCAGAAACCCTACTGCAAGCCTGTGAGTCGCGAAGGTTATCTGCCTGGGATAATGTCAGATACCTGGTGTCTGTCTTGACGCTGCAGGGCGAACAGGCAAAGGCCTTTGAAGCCCAAATCGATGGCAAGCCGCATTATCTGCTGCAAGCCTTGGGCGTCTGTTTCGACTGTGGGCGCAGCAACAGTTATCAGGTGCAGATCCGTCTGTTGACCGATACCGAATTCACTCCAATGAAAGTGTTGGATATCACGCCGCTATCGGCCGAGCAGTTGAGTTACCTCTGTATGGAAACGGCTCATTTCGATCACTGCTACTGAGTGTCAGCCCGGCAGATATAAAAAAACCGCCCTGAGGCGGTTTTTTTGCAAGCTGAGTCTATTACAGACCTGCGTCGGCGCGCAGGGCTTCAGCCTTGTTGGTTTGCTCCCATGGGAACTCATCACGGCCGAAGTGACCGTAAGCGGCGGTGCCTTGATAGATGGGACGCGCCAGATCCAGCATCTCGGTCAGGCCGTATGGGCGAAGATCGAAGTGCTGACGTACCAACTGGATAAGCAATTCTTGCGAGACTTTGCCGGTACCGAAGGTTTCCACACTGATGGAGGTCGGTTCGGCCACACCAATGGCGTAAGACACCTGGATTTCACAGCGATCCGCCAGACCGGCAGCCACTATGTTCTTGGCAACGTAACGGGCAGCGTAAGCGGCGCTACGGTCAACCTTGGATGGGTCTTTACCTGAGAAGGCGCCACCACCGTGACGGGCCATGCCGCCGTAGGTATCAACGATGATCTTGCGACCGGTCAAACCACAGTCACCCATAGGGCCACCGATAACGAAACGGCCGGTTGGGTTGATGAAGTACTTGGTGTCCTTGTTCAGCCACTGGGCAGGCAGTACCGGCTTGATGATGGTTTCCATCACGCCTTCCACCAGATCCGCCTGACTGACGCTGTCGCAATGCTGGGTAGAAAGTACCACGGCATCGATACCGACAATCTTGTTGTCTTCGTAGGCGAAAGTCACCTGAGACTTGGCATCGGGACGCAGCCAAGGCAGAGCGCCGCTCTTGCGTACTTCTGACTGGCGCTTAACCAACTGGTGAGCGTAAGTGATAGGAGCCGGCATCAGCACGTCAGTCTCATTGCTGGCGTAACCAAACATCAGACCCTGGTCACCGGCACCCTGTTCTTTGGGATCGGCGCGGTCTACACCCTGATTGATATCGGGGGACTGCTTGCCGATGGCGTTCAGTACCGCACAGCTGTCGGCATCAAAACCCATATCTGAGTGGGTATAACCAATATCGCGAACGGTTTTACGGGTCAGCTCTTCAATATCAACCCAGGCTGAGGTGGTGACTTCACCGGCCACCAGTACCATGCCTGTCTTGACCAAGGTTTCACAGGCTACACGGGCCTTGGGATCCTGAGCCAGAATCGCGTCGAGTACCGCATCAGAAATCTGATCGGCGATTTTATCTGGATGTCCTTCTGAGACCGACTCAGAGGTAAACAAGTGTTTTGCCATAATTCGGAAAATCTCGTCTTTGGAATTCAAACGTGTAGAAGCATCTACATCTAGACGGCCATTTTAGTTGAATTCAACCTGGATAACACCCCTTGTCGCAAATATTTGTGCGCCAAGACGCAGGAATGGGCGTGAACAACTAAAACCTTTTTTCACTGTTTTCAGCTATTTTGCTGAAATATGAAGGTTAAATTTGTCGCGGTTTCAGTGTTTTTTGTCTGCGATATAGATCCCATGCCTGAAGTGAAAGTTGTTTTTGAGCCTGATTACCGACCACTTTGTTGGGCGGGGGTTTTGTCTTTGTTGTGTAAGTGTAGGCGCCAGGTGAGCTTGTCGATATCAATGACGACCCGAGAGGGCGAATTTTATTTGCGTCCTTCTGCCCGGTGGGGGAAAATATGACTCCATTTTGCCCAAGACCTCTAAGAAATAAGCAGGAGAGAGCATGTCTTCCCGTAAAGAACTCGCTAACGCTATCCGTGTTTTAAGTATGGACGCAGTCCAAAAGGCCAATTCCGGCCACCCTGGGGCTCCCATGGGGATGGCTGATATTGCCGAAGTCCTGTGGCGGGATCACCTCAAGCACAACCCTGTGAACCCTCAATGGGCCGACCGCGACCGCTTTGTGCTGTCAAACGGCCATGGGTCCATGCTGCATTACTCACTGCTGCATCTGAGCGGTTATGATCTGGGCATTGACGATCTCAAGCAGTTCCGTCAGCTGCACTCTCGTACTCCGGGTCACCCTGAATATGGTTATGCCCCCGGCATCGAAACCACCACAGGGCCTCTGGGCCAAGGCATCACCAATGCCGTGGGGATGGCGATTGCAGAAAAGACTCTGGCGGCTCAGTTTAACCGCGAAGGTCACGATGTTGTCGATCACCACACTTATGTCTTCATGGGTGACGGCTGTCTGATGGAAGGTATCTCCCATGAGGCCTGCTCACTGGCTGGTACTCTGGGTCTTGGCAAACTGATCGCCTTCTGGGATGACAACGGTATCTCCATCGACGGTCATGTTGAAGGCTGGTTCAGCGATGATACTCCTAAGCGCTTTGAAGCCTACGGCTGGCACGTGGTTGCCGGTGTCGACGGTCACGACCCACAAGCTATCAACGCCGCCATCGAAGCCGCTAAGGCCGATCCACGTCCATCGCTGATCTGCTGCAAGACCGTCATAGGTTACGGTTCTCCCAACAAGTCCGGTTCTCACGATTGCCATGGTGCGCCGCTGGGTGATGCCGAAATTGCCGCCGCCCGTGAATTCCTGGGCTGGAAGCACGATCCATTTGTGATCCCATCTGAAATCTATGCTGCCTGGGATGCCAAGGAAACCGGTAAGGCCGCCGAAAGTAGCTGGAACGACAAGTTCGCCGCCTATGAAGCCGCTCACCCTGCGCTGGCCGCCGAGCTCAAGCGTCGCCTCAACGGTGAACTGCCTGCCAACTTTGACGCCGATGCCAAAGCCTACATAGAGCAGCTGCAGGCCAATCCTGCCAATATCGCTTCCCGCAAGGCCTCGCAAAATGCGCTGGAAGCCTTCGGTAAAATGTTGCCTGAATTCTTAGGGGGCAGTGCCGATCTGGCACCTTCCAACCTGACCATGTACTCAGGTTCCAAGTCTATTTCGGCCGAAGATGCCAGCGGCAACTACCTGCACTATGGTGTGCGTGAGTTTGGTATGACCGCCATCATCAACGGTATTGCCCTGCACGGCGGGTTTGTGCCTTACGGCGCCACCTTCCTGATGTTTATGGAATACGCCCGTAACGCCATGCGGATGGCTGCGCTGATGAAGGTGCAGAACATTCAGGTCTATACCCACGATTCCATCGGTCTGGGTGAAGACGGCCCGACTCACCAACCGGTTGAGCAGATTGCCTCTTTGCGTATGACTCCTAACATGAGCACCTGGCGCCCATGTGACCAGGTAGAATCTGCCATCGCCTGGAAGTACGCCATAGAGCGCAAAGACGGTCCAACTTCACTTATCTTCTCGCGTCAGAACCTGACCCAGATGCCACGCAGCGCCGAGCAACTGAGCGATGTGGCCAAGGGCGGTTATGTGCTGGTGGATTGCGAAGGCGCGCCTGAGCTGATCATCATTGCCACCGGCAGCGAAGTCGAGTTGGCGGTTAAGGCACAGGCTGAGCTGGCTGCTACTGGCGCCAAGGTGCGTGTGGTTTCCATGCCATCTACCGACGTATTTGACCAGCAGGACGCGGCTTATAAAGAAGCCGTACTGCCAGCCAATGTCACAAAACGACTGGCCGTGGAAGCGGGCATTGCCGATTACTGGTATAAGTATGTCGGCCTGAATGGCCGCATTATTGGCATGACGACTTTCGGTGAGTCAGCGCCTGCCAATCAGTTGTTTGAGATGTTCGGTTTCACTGTCGATAAAGTAGTTGAAGCCGGTAAGGCTCTGCTCGCCTGAGCCGCGCCTGCCTGATTGGAAATGACTGTGCGGCAACCAGGTAATGGAATGCCGCACAGGAAGTGCAACGGCCTGTCGGGAAGGCAGGCCGCTACCCAATCAGCATCCCTCATTAGAGGAACAGGATCTCCATGATCAGAGTCGCAATCAATGGTTATGGCCGCATCGGCCGTTCAATTCTCCGTGCCTTATACGAGTCGGGTAAAAGGCAGCAAATTCAGATCGTTGCCATCAATGAACTGGCCAAGCCCGAGGCCATAGTTCACCTCACCAACTATGACACTACCCATGGTCGCTTCCATAGCCGCGCGAGCCTTGCAGACGGCATGATGCAACTGGGGGATGACAGCATCAGACTGTTGGCCGAGCCGGAGGCAGACAAACTGCCTTGGGGCGAGCTGGATATCGACTTGGTGTTCGAAGCCACCGGCGCCCTGTCTGATAGGCAGAGCTGCGAGGCTCATCTTCAGGCCGGTGCCCGCCAGGTATTGATAAGTCACCCCTCTTCGGCGGATGTTGACGCCACCATAGTCTTTGGTGTCAACCAGGAACTATTGGCCGCCGAGCACACTGTGGTGTCCAACGCATCCTGTACCACCAACTGTATTGTCCCAGTCATCGATGTGCTGGACCGGCACTTCGGAGTCAAGAGCGGCGCTATTACCACTATCCACTCGGCGATGAATGATCAACAGGTGATAGATGCCTATCACGACGATCTGCGTCGTACCCGCGCTGCCGGACAATCGATTATTCCGGTCGATACTAAGCTGGCCCGCGGCATAGAGCGTATCCTGCCGCAGATGAAGGATAAGTTTGAGGCCATTTCAGTGCGGGTGCCCACTATTAATGTCACCGCCATAGATGTGTCTGTGACCCTCAACGACAGAGTGGATATTGCCAAGGTAAACCAGGTACTGGAACAGGCGACCCATGGCCGTCTCGAGGGGATTCTGGGCTATACTGATGAGCCTCTGGTATCATGCGATTTTAATCATGATCCGCGCTCCAGCGTGGTCGATGGTACCCAGACCCGGGTCAGTGATGGCCAACTGGTGAAGCTGTTGCTTTGGTGCGACAACGAATGGGGCTTTGCCAACCGCATGTTGGATACGGCATTGGCGATGATCAAGGCCCGCAGCGCCTGAGAGACTGCAACAGATTATTCCAGGGGGCAGGGAAGCTGCCGCCCTTAGTGAAACAGATTTGTTTTTGATTAAGAAGGAAGCGTAAAAATGGCAATTATCAAGATGTCAGAGCTGGATCTTCAGGGTAAGCGCGTGCTGATCCGTGAAGATCTCAACGTGCCGGTGGCCGATGGTGTAGTCACCAGCGATGCGCGTCTGCGGGCTTCGCTGCCCACCATCAAGTTGGCACTGGAAAAAGGGGCTGCCGTGATGGTGATGTCCCACCTGGGACGACCAACCGAAGGCGAATACAATGAGGAGTTTTCCCTCAAGCCTGTGGTGGACTATCTGGCCAAGGCGCTGGACTGTCCGGTGCGTCTGGAAAAAGACTATCTGGAAGGCGTCGAAGTTGCTCAAGGCGAAGTGGTGGTGTTTGAAAACGTCCGCTTCAACAAGGGTGAGAAGAAAAACGACGAGGCGCTTTCCAAGCAGCTGGCGGCCCTGTGTGATGTCTATGTGATGGATGCCTTCGGTACCGCTCACCGCGCCCAGGCCTCGACTCATGGTGTCGGCATGTTTGCCCCGATAGCCTGCGCCGGCCCATTGCTGGCGGCTGAGCTGGATGCCCTGGGTAAGGCGATGGATAACCCGGCGCGTCCCTTGGTGGCGATTGTCGGTGGCTCCAAAGTGTCGACCAAGCTGACAGTGCTTGAATCTCTGTCTGGCATAGTGGATCAACTGGTAGTGGGTGGTGGTATCGCCAACACCTTTATTGCCGCCGCAGGCCATCCTGTGGGCAAGTCGCTCTATGAAGCCGACCTTATCGATGAAGCCAAGCGCCTGGTGGCCAATGCCCAGAGCCGTGGCGGCGATATCCCTGTGCCTACCGATGTGGTGGTTGGCAAGGAGTTCAGCCCAGCAGCCGTGGCTACCTTGAAGCCAGTGGCCGAGGTTGCCGACGATGAGATGATCTTCGACATAGGCCCGGACAGCGCCGAAGCCCTGGCAGCTATCCTGCAACAAGCCGGTACCATAGTCTGGAACGGCCCGGTTGGGGTGTTTGAGTTCGACCAGTTTGGCGAAGGTACCAAGCGTATCGCCCAGGCGATCGCCGAGTCACCGGCCTTCTCCATCGCAGGTGGCGGTGATACTCTGGCCGCCGTGGACAAATACGGCATTGCCGACAAGGTGTCATACATCTCTACCGGTGGCGGCGCCTTCCTCGAGTTCCTCGAAGGTAAAGAGTTACCGGCTGTGGCCATGCTCAAGGCCCGCGGTAACTGAGCAAAGTCAAAAGAATTATAAAGAAACCGCTCCCGGCTTTGCCGGGAGCATCAAGTTAAATCCAAGCGATAGCGACCTCGGTGAAGCAATTCACCCTATTACTGGAGTAAAAAATGGCCCTTATTTCCCTACGCCAAATGCTGGACCACGCCGCCGAACATGGATACGGTGTCCCGGCGTTCAACGTCAACAACCTGGAGCAGATGCGTGCCATCATGCAGGCCGCCGAAGCCACTGACAGCCCTGTGATTGTGCAGGCTTCAGCCGGTGCCCGTAAGTATGCCCGTCCTCAATTCCTCAAGTATCTGATGGCTGCGGCCCTCGAGCAGTATCCGGATATCCCTGTGTGTATTCACCAGGATCACGGTACCCACCCTGACGTGTGTCAGCGTTCCATCCAGCTCGGCATGAGCTCTGTGATGATGGACGGCTCCTTGATGTCTGATGGCAAGACTCCTGCCTCTTATGAGTACAACGTCGATGTTACCCGCAAGACAGTGGCGTTCGCCCACGCCTGTGGTGTTTCTGTTGAAGGTGAAATCGGTTGTCTGGGTAGCCTGGAAACCGGTATGGCCGGTGAAGAAGACGGCATCGGCGCCGAAGGTACTCTGAGCCACGAGCAGATGCTGACCAGCCCAGAAGAAGCCGCCCGCTTCGTGGCCGACACTCATGTGGATGCCCTGGCCATCGCCATAGGTACCAGCCACGGTGCTTACAAGTTCAGCCGCAAGCCTACCGGCGATGTGCTGCGTATCGACCGTATTAAAGAGATCCACGCCCGTATCCCCAACACTCACCTGGTCATGCACGGATCTTCTTCTGTACCTCAGGAGTGGCTGCAGATCATCAACCAGTATGGTGGCGCGATCCCTGAAACTTACGGCGTGCCGCTGGAAGAGATTGTTGAAGGCATCAAGCACGGTGTGCGTAAGGTTAACATCGACACAGATTTGCGTCTGGCATCTACCGGTGCGGTACGTAAGTTCCTGGCCGAAAACCCAACTGAGTTTGATCCACGCAAATTCCTCAAGGCCTCCATGGAAGCCATGGCCGACATCTGTACCGTGCGCTACGAAGCCTTCGGTTGTGCCGGTATGGGCTCCAAGATCAAGCCGCTGTCTCTGCAGGCCATGTACAAGCGTTATCAGACCGGCGAACTGGACCCACAGATCAACCTGTAATCCCGTTCTCTGTATTGAAAGCCCGCATTCGCGGGCTTTTTTACGTCCCGTTTCCGGCGTTTAAAGCAGAGATAGCAGCAGGGCCGTCAGGTAGAGTCCAAGGCCAAAAACCGTATGGGCCAACAGACTTCTGCCTCTGGCTGTCCAGGGCGCCGGGGTACGTCTGGCCGCAAGGCCGGCACCCAGTCCCGGCTGCAGAATAAGAAAGGGCGCCAATACACTGATAATGCCAAGCAGCAGCGCCGGCATGATCTTCGGTGCTTGCGGCCATTGCGAACCGCAGATCGCCAGCAAGATGGCGGCAAAGATGATGCCTATCAGATAATGCGCTCCCCAGCCAAGCCAGGCTTCGCCCTTGATAGCAGCCGAGGCGCCGATAGGGCTGTGGATCAGTTTTCCCTTGGGTAAATGACCTATCCAGCGACCGACCATGGGATAGCTCAGTGAGGGGATCCCCAACAGCATTTTTTGCGCCAAGGCCCAAATATCCATTACCAGAGTTGCACCGACACCTAAAAGCAGCGCATTGAGCCAAAAGGGAAATTCCTGCATCTATCTTACTCCTTGTTGTATTTTGTCCATCCGGGCTGGACGGTTGTCGCCCCTGATGGATGATGATAATCTATCATTCAATAAATTAATTGAATGATTGTTTGGTGAAGAAAAAATGTCAAGCGACAATCTGACCGAGACACAGGGGCAGCAGCTCGATAGTCACTACCGGGAACTGGCGGATATTGCCAAGGTACTCTCTCATGGCCACAGGTTAAGGCTGCTGGAGCAGATAGCGCAGGGGGAATGGCCGGTCGAGCGTTTGGCCCAGCAGTGCGGTCTGACTCTGGCTAACTGCTCCCAACACCTGCAGCAACTGAAACGTGCTGGCATGGTGGACAGTCGCCGTGAAGGCAAACAGGTACTCTATTCTCTGGCCGATGGTCCCTTGTTGGTGCTGCTGCAGAGCCTGGCGCAGCTGGCCGATTTTCAGCGTTCCCGGGTTAATCAACTGGTGGCGCGCCATAAGCCGGAGCCGGGCAGCGGTGAAGGGGTTTCCCGGGAGGCGTTGTTGGCGCGGCTTGAAAGTGGTGATGTATTGCTGCTGGATGTGCGTCCCGAAGAGGAGTTTTTACTCGGCCATCTGCCGGGGGCTCTCAACCTGCCATTGCCGCTGTTGGAAGCGGAACTGGCACGTCTGCCCAAGCACACAGAGATAGTGGCCTATTGCCGCGGCCCTTATTGCGCCCTATCGGATGAGGCGGTGGCCTTGCTGCAGGCACAGGGCTTTAATGCCAAGCGACTCAATGCCGGTTTCCCCGACTGGAAGGCGGCCGGCTTGGCGGTGGAAGTCTGACTTGGACAGTTGAACCTATCACAAAACGCCTTTTATCAGCTTGGCCAGGCTGGCTATCGATTGCTCCAACTTTGGCCCGCCAGGCAGTGAGGCATTGATGCGAAAACAGTGGCTGAACTCCCGGTGTGCCGAGAACATCTGTCCCGGCGCCAGGCTTATCCCTTGAGAGAGTGCCTGGCGATAGAGCTCTGTGGTGTCCCGCCCCTCGGGTAACTCTACCCAGAGAAAATAGCCGCCATCGCCATAATGCACTCTGACACTGTCGGGTAAGCGGTTCTTCAATGCCTGCCAGGTAGCAAACTTTCGCTGCTCCAGGGTGCGCCTCAATTGTCGCAGGTGGGTCTCATAACTGCGGGTCGACAGGTAATGGGCCAGTGCCAATTGCACCGGGGTGCTGGTGGCCAGGGTGCTCATCAATTGCAGTTTTTGAATACTGAGCGCCATCTTGCCGGCGGCCACCCAACCGACGCGAAAACCGCCCACCAGAGATTTGGAGAAGGAGCCGCAGTGCAGGGTTCTGTCGTCCGGGTCGAAGGCCTTGGCCGGCAGGGGCTTATCTTTGCCGAAATAGAGTTCACTGTAGACGTCGTCTTCAATCAAAAAGCAGTCGTGTTCCTGCAAGAGTGTCAGCAAACGACGCTTCTTGTCATCGCTCATACTGCAGCCCAAGGGATTTTGAAAGTTGGTCATCAACCAGCAGGCCTTGACCCTGTGAGTTTGCAGCGCCTGGGCCAGAGACTGTAGATCTATCCCTTCCTGGGGATGGGTGCGAATGGCGAGCGCCTTGAGGCCGAGGCGCTCCAGCGACTGCAGGGCGCCGTAGAAGGCGGGGTTTTCTATCACCACCCAATCCCCGGGACGGGTGACTGCCTGCAGGCTCAGGTTCAATGCCTCCAGTGCCCCCGCGGTGATCACTATTTCATCCGGGGAGATGCTCATTCCCTGCGCCGCGTAGCGCTGGGCTATGATATGCCTGAGCGCCGGGTTCCCGGGAGGCAGATTGTCCAGAGCGCTGGCTGAATCCAGGGTCTTGGCGCTTGAAATCAAGGCCCGGTTCAACTGTTTGTGGGGCGACAGCCCGGGATCCGGATAGGCGGAGCCAAACCCTGTGATCCCCGGATCGCGACTGGCCTGCAACACCTCAAAGATAAAGGCGTTGATATCCACCGACTCGGCGCGGGTCACAGCACTGGACTGATGCAGACCTTGGGGCTTGGGGGCAGCCACTTTCGGGGCGACAAAGTAACCTGAACGGGGGCGGGAAACTATCCAGCCCTGGCTTTCCAACACCTGATAGGCATGCATCACTGTCATCAAACTCATCTGGCTCTGCTGAGTCTGCTCCCTGAGTGAAGGTAAGCGGTCACCCACCTGCCAGACACCGCTCTGTATCTGCTGCCTCAATTGCTGGATCAGGGTTTCATATTTGGCCATGGTTTACTCTGCTTTATTGCCCGTGCCCAGCATAACAATTATTCAATCTGTTATATATAAAATCGTATTTTCTGTATCTATTATAGTTTTGTCTCAGTCCTTAAGATGCCAGCCAGGTTTATTGACCCTTTGAGGTGGTTCATGTTTGGACTGGATGCACTCGAAATGGCACGCATACAGTTTGCCTTCACGGTTTCTTTTCACATTATCTTCCCGGCCATCACCATTGGCCTGGCAAGTTATCTCGCGGTACTGGAAGGGCTTTGGCTCAAAAAGCGTAATCCGGTATACAAGCAGCTGTATCATTTTTGGTCCAAGGTATTTGCGGTCAACTTTGGTATGGGGGTGGTTTCCGGCTTGGTGATGGCTTACCAGTTTGGCACTAACTGGAGCGGCTTTTCCGAGTTTGCCGGAAGTATTACCGGCCCTCTGCTGACTTATGAAGTGTTGACCGCCTTCTTCCTCGAAGCCGGATTTCTGGGGGTGATGTTGTTTGGCTGGAAAAAAGTCGGCGATCAGCTGCACTTCTTCTCCACCTGCATGGTCGCCCTCGGCACCATAATGTCCATGTTCTGGATCTTGGCCTCCAACAGTTGGATGCACACGCCCCAGGGCTTTGTCATTGAAGCCGGCCAAGTGGTACCGACAGACTGGTTGGCTGTCATCTTCAACCCTTCCTTTATACCGCGTCTTTCGCATATGGCGGTGGCCGCCTTTATCTGCTGCGCCTTGATGGTGGCGGCATCGGGCGCCTGGCATTTGCTTAAAGGCAACGACAACCCGGCGGTGCGCAAGATGTTCTCCATGGCGTTGTGGATGATCCTCGCCTGTGCACCTTTGCAGGCCTTGCTTGGGGATATTCACGGGCTCAATACCCTGGAGCATCAGCCGGCCAAAGTCGCCGCCATGGAAGGGCACTGGGACAACAGCTCGGGGGAGCCGACACCGCTGATCCTGTTTGGCTGGCCCAATATGGAGACAGAAACCACTGACTATGCCCTCAAGATCCCGGCGCTGGCCAGTTTGATCCTGATGCACGACAGCCAGGCCCAGGTGCCAGCGCTGAAGGAGTTTGCCGTGGAAGACAGGCCCAATGTCCCTATCGTCTTCTGGTCATTTCGGGTCATGGTCGGACTGGGCATGCTGATGCTGCTGCTCGGTGTCGTCAGCCTTTGGCTCAGACGCAGTGGTGGCCTGTACCAGAGCCGCTGGTTTCTGCGCTTCAGTCTGTTCATGGGACCATCGGGACTCATAGCGCTGTTGGCCGGGTGGATAACCACGGAAGTGGGGCGGCAACCCTGGATCATTCATGGGGTAATGCGCACCCGGGATGCGGTCTCTGCCCATGGCGAGCTGCATATGAGCCTGAGCCTGCTGGGGTTCTTTGTGGTCTACAGCCTGGTGTTTGGTTTGGGGTATCTCTATCTGCTCAATCTTATCCGTCAGGGGCCCAAGGTCGAGGAAGTCTTATCCGAAAGCCCTGCGTTGGTCGGGCGAATTTCACAGTTTCACAGCGACGAGCTGCATAAGGAGAGCTGAGTATGGGCATTGATCTGGCTGTTATCTGGTTTGTGATTATTATTTTCGCCACCTTGATGTACATAGTCATGGATGGTTTCGACCTGGGAGTGGGGATACTGCTGCCCTTGGTTGGAGACAGGCATGACAAAGATATCATGGTGAACTCAGTGGCACCTGTGTGGGACGGCAATGAAACCTGGCTGGTGCTGGGCGGGGCTGCGCTGTTCGGCGCCTTTCCGCTGGCTTATGCGGTAATTATCGATGCCTTGGCGATTCCGCTGACCTTTATGCTGGTGGCGCTTATCTTTCGAGGCTTGGCGTTTGAGTTTCGCTTCAAGGCGTTTGAAGGCCACAGAAAAGCCTGGGACAGGGCATTTGCCATCGGCTCTGTGGCAGCGACCTTCTTCCAGGGGGTAGTGCTGGGGGCCGTGATATCCGGTTTCCCTGTCATAGATCGCAGCTTTGCCGGCTCGCAGCTCGATTGGTTGGCGCCTTTCCCGCTTTTATGCGGTGTCGGGCTGGTGGTCGCTTACGGACTCCTTGGCAGCAGTTGGCTGATCATGAAGACTCAGGGGCATCTGCAGCAACAGATGTTTCTGCTGAGCCGCTCTTTGCTCATAGGCTTGCTGGTGGCAATAGTGCTGGTCAGTATCTGGACGCCTTTGGCACATCCCCAAATCGCCGAGCGTTGGTTTTCACTGCCGAACCTGATTTTCCTCTCACCCGTGCCTTTATTGACGGCACTACTGGGATGGAATCTGTACCTGGGCCTGCAAAGGCAAGATACTTACCAGCCCTTTGTGATGACGCTGCTCTTGGTGTTACTGGGGTTCTGCGGTCTTGGGATCAGCATCTGGCCCTATATTATTCCACCGGGTATCAGCATCTGGCAGGCTTCGGCACCACCCCAGAGCCAAGGCTTCATGTTGGTGGGGGCTCTGTTTATTATCCCCATTATTCTGGTTTATACCTGCTGGACCTATTATGTGTTCCGCGGCAAGGTGAGCGCCGATGAAGCCTATCATTGACGTTTTGAGGGGCCGGGCCATCCGGCTGCTGGCCCCGGCTAAGAATTGGCTCGATAGCCGGCCAGGCTGTTGGATGCTGCTGCTTTGGTGCTTGAGTGTTCTTTCTTTGCTGAGTGTCTCTTCGCTGTTGCGACTGCTGATGTCTGCGGCCGGGTTGAAGGCCTAATAGCCTTGTCTCTGTCAGACAAAACGGTTACCGGTGTCGGAAATCAGGTTTTTTCAGCTGCAAAATGCGAGCTGTTTCGTATTTTTCGCCATAGATGTTAAGATGACGCCCGTTTTTTTAGGGGATTGCTTTGAACGGAGATGCACAAGAATGAAAAAACTGCTTAGCGCTGCAGCCATTCTGCTGGTCGCACCATTTGCTCACGCTGGGGCTGACTTTGTCGAAGGTGATAAAACATTTGCCGGTGAGGCGGAGTTGGGGGCAACCCTGACCACAGGTAACACTGAAACCTCTTCGGTGAAGGCTCGCCTAGCGATGAAACACGAACTGGGCAACTGGGAAAACCAGTACCTGCTCGAAGGTCTGTACAAGGAAGATTCTGAAGAAGTTACTGCCAAGCGTTATTTTGGTGGTGTTCAGGGCAACTACCGTCTGGATGAGCGCAGCTATCTGTTTGCCAACACCAGCTACGAAGCCGATCCCTTCACAGGTTACGATTACAAGTTCAACAGTGCAGCCGGTTACGGCTACCGTGTATTCCAGGGCAGCAAAAGCTTCCTGGATGCTGAGATAGGTCCTGGTTACCAGTATCAGCGTCTGGACAGTGAGCAAAGCGCCATTCTGGGCTATAACTCTGACGCCAGCTGGGTCGCTCACGGAGTGATCAACTATGAGCTGGAGATCAGCAAGACCTCCAAGTTCCGCCAGATGTTTATTGCCGATTATGGCGACAAGCTCGACGCCCGCTCCGAGACTTCGCTGACCGCCAACATCATCGGCGCCCTGGCAATGAAGTTTGCCGTGATTGTGCGTTATAACAGCGATCCGCTGGATGACAAAAAGAGCACTGACACTGAAACCAATATGACACTGCTGTATTCTTTCTAAAAAAGCCGTGACATAAAAAGTGTGAACCAGATAAAAGCGCCTGCGGGCGCTTTTGTGATCTATGGTGTTTTTTTACCAGTCTTTTTCAATTCTTCTCCTGCGGTCTGTCACTTAGAGCCGGGTCTCGCTCACTTAAATTGCAGAAATTTGCGTTTTATCAAGATTCGCTTTCCATTCTCTGTGCTAGGTTTTAGTTAATTTCCTACCAAGAGAAGAAAGAGATGAAGTTAATGCGTTTGCATGGGGGCTGCGCAGCCTTAGGGGGAATTTTGTCAGGACTGTTTTCGCCTGTGGTCCTGGCTAGCACGGAAGCCACAAATAACCTGAGTCTGACAGACTCAACCGTGGGGTATCTGGCTCTGACTCTGTTTGCCATCGCCTATTTACTGGTGATGGGGGAGGAGAAGCTGCACCTGAGAAAGTCCAAGCCTGTGTTGGTCGCTGCCGGTCTCATCTGGGGCATGATAGGTTATGTCTATACCCAGAATGGTATGTCGGAAGTGGCCGAAGCCGCCTTCAAACATAACCTGCTCGAATATGCCGAGTTGTTGCTGTTTTTGCTGGTGGCCATGACCTATATCAACGCCATGGAAGAACGTAAGTTGTTTGACGCCTTGCGTTGTTGGATGGTCAGCAAGGGCTTCAGTTTGTACCAGATATTTTGGCTTACCGGTTTACTGGCCTTCTTTATTTCACCCATCGCCGACAACCTGACCACTGCGCTGCTGATGTGCGCCGTGGTGATGAAAATGGGCGCCGATAATCGCCGTTTTATCACCCTGTCGTGCATCAACATAGTGGTGGCGGCCAACGCCGGTGGCGCCTTCAGCCCCTTTGGGGACATCACCACTCTGATGGTGTGGCAAAAGGGTATGGTGCACTTTTCCGAGTTCTTCAAGCTGTTCCTGCCATCACTGGTGAATTTCCTGGTGCCGGCGGTGATCATGAGCCTGTTTATTTCCAGGGAAAAATCTGATGCCCTGGTTGAAAAGGTTTACACCAAGACAGGCGCCAAGCGGATAGTGCTGCTGTTCCTGTTCACCATAGCCATGGCTGTGTGTACCCATTCACTGCTGGGTCTGCCGCCTGTGCTTGGCATGATGACAGGCCTTGGACTGCTGCAGTGTTTTGGCTTCTACCTGAGGAAGAATTTCCCCAAAGCGCTGGCAAGAGCGCAGGAGAAGGCGCGCCTGATGCAGGATGAAAAGCGTCTGGAGCAACTGGGTAACGTGGTGCCTTTCGATGTATTCAGCCGTATTGCCAGAGCCGAATGGGACACTTTGCTGTTCTTCTATGGTGTGGTGCTGTGTGTCGGCGGTTTGGGCTTTATGGGCTATTTGAGCATGGTATCCCATGCCATGTACACCCAGTGGGATCCCACCTATGCCAACGTCGCCATTGGGGTGCTGTCCTCTATCATAGACAACATTCCCGTGATGTTTGCCGTACTGACAATGAACCCGGATATGGCGTTGGGACAATGGCTGTTGGTAACCCTGACCGCCGGGGTTGGGGGGAGTTTGTTGTCCATCGGCAGTGCCGCCGGGGTGGCGCTGATGGGGCAGGCGAGAGGGGTATACACCTTTGGGGCTCACCTCAGGTGGACACCCGTGATCGCCCTGGGTTACGTAGCCAGCATTCTGGTGCACCTCTGGATTAACAGTTCTACATTCTAGATAACAATGTATCATATTGTTAATTAACAAAATTTTAATTATGGGAAAAGTCTGAGAGACGGTTCACGCTTCTTGTCAAAAGCCTAAAAACACTCATACAGATCACTCTGGATGGGTGTTTTTTTCCCTTATACTGCCGCCATTCATTTACTGCTGAGCCACGCCATGCAGATAGGTTGCTATTGGTTTGATGCCGATACCGGCACGCTCAAACATACTGGTTCCGGGATGAGCTGGACACTGTCTGAAACAGAGCAGTGTGTGCTGAATATTTTGTTGGCTCACAGGGGGCAGGTGGTATCCAGAATGCAACTGCTGCAGGAGGCTGCTATTCCCGCCAATCAAGGGCATTTATTGGAGCAGGCGGTGGCCAGGATCCGCCAATATCTGGGACCCGAGCACAGCGACCTCTTGGAATCCGTAGACAGGCAAGGTTTTTTGCTGCACAGCAAGACCCGAGGCCGCAGGCCCATCTCTTTGTCCCCCAAGGGACAAACGTCCTGGCGTCACTATTGTTGGATGTTACTGCTGAGTGCACTGGCATTGGGGTTTTTGTCATCCAGGGTTGGGCCACTGCGCTATCTGGAAACGCCGGATGAGGTGATTAAACTCGTACACCCTTCGGGCAGTACTACCTTTTTGCGTCTCTACGGCGAACCCAAGGCATTGGCCGCATTGAAAGATTTGACTCAAGGCATTGAAGACTGGCTGGCACGCTGCCCCGATAGTTGGCGCACCATTTCCATCTCCCTCAGCGATGACAATAAGGTGTTGAGTATGGTGGTCAAGGGAGAAGGCGACCAAGGCGAGTACCTCAAGGCTTATAAGTTGACCATGGCCCAGATGAACGCCTGTGCCCCCGAATATACCTGGCTGAGGGAGGCACTGCGCTGTGACTGAATCGACTCTGCGGCGGCGGTTACGCCAAAACCGGATCTGGATACTGCTGCTGTTGTTACTGCTGATGTTTGCTGCCGGCATTCTCTGGGCCGATACCCTGATTTCCAAACGTCTTAGCCCTAATTTCAACTGTGAAGCGAGTTTGATCCGTCCCGGTATGGCAGTGGATCAGGCCAACACTGAAAAGCTCAGGCTCAGGATAGCCACAGAAAATGGTCATGCCAGACTGCGGGTGAGCTATCGTCACGACTCTGAGCCTTGGGCCAGCATCGAACTGACAGGGATCATCAAAGGGATTGAGCCTGGCTCCCTGAGCTATTTGATAAGCCTGGAGCAGCGACAGGAAAAGCTGCAAGTGGATGAAGCAGAGTTACCCCCATATCTGCTGGCGATGCGGGACAGTATCAATAAGGTGTTGGCTCAGTCAGGCAAACTGGATCTCAGACTGCATGTACTTGAGATGGATATTCTGGCCGACTATGCACTTATCCAGGTGACGCCTGGAGATCACCTCTGGGCCTGTCGTATGAGTGAGTTTGAGGAGGATAAGGCCCAAGAGCCGCTGCTCTCCCTGATCAGCGGCTTATTTGATGGGGCAGTTTTCGGGGGTTAGTTCGCACCTTCCCCTGTGGTGGGAGAGTAGAGTGTCAGCTCATTGCTGATCTCTGTACCAAACACCTCTATGGCCACCTTATAACGGCTGACGGCACCGCTGGCGGCATTGGCATCCCAATCCAGTCCAGATGGACTGAAGCTGTAGCTGCCGGCACTGTCCATAGCCTGCAGCGGTTCAGCGCACTCGGTCGCCGGATCGCAGCTGTAACCATAGGTCACATGCCAGCGTTTCCAGGCCTTGGGCTTGGTGGAAGCCTGCTCTTCTGCCGGGTATCCAAAGTAGGTGATCCGGTACTTGGCGGCATTGGTGAGCGCCTTGCCTTCGGCGTTTTGCAGGGCAAAGGTGACCTGGCCTGAGTCGGGATCGAAGCTATTGAGGGTCAACTCAATACTGCTTGCTTCGGCAATATCCTGGCTGGGTTTCTCGACCGGCGGCGGAGGGGTGATCTCGCCACCGCCATTACTGTTGTCATCATCGCTGCCACAGCCTCCCAAGAGCAGGGCCGAGCCGAGCAGCAGGCTCAGATAGCTGATTTTCATCGGATAATCCTCAGTTAAAGTGCCCGGTATGACAGGTGGTACATTCCATATCTGTCTTGACGCTGGCGGCCGGTCCCATGGTGCTGCTGGAGCCATGACAGCTCTGGCAACTCTGAGCTTCGGTGCTGGGTTTGCTCTCCGGCAGGGCGGCCAAGTCTTCGCCCTTGTGGGCTCGGTTCAGGAGCTCCACCAGATGATAGGCAATGGAGGCCGACAAACGATAGCAACGTTCGCCTTTTTCGGAGAAGGTCTTGCCTGAGGCCTTGGACCAGTTACTGATGGAGGAGTGGCACAGCACGCTGTTGGCAACCGAGGACTTGACCACCAGGGCGGTCTTTTCGGCGGTGGAGCCAATACCGGCAACGAACTCATCGCTGGACAAAGGTAGTTCGGTATTCTCGTAGTAGCGGAACAGAGCGCCGATGACGGCGGCATTTTGGCCATTGATGTCATCGAGAATATTGACCAACATACCTACCGCATTGAGGTTACCGCAAAGCGTGCCTTGGCCGGTGACCCCGGCAAAACCATAACCGGCCAGCGCCGTTGGAATAGTGGCAAACTTGTCGGCATCGACACTGGCAGACTGCGCCAGCATGGTCACAGTGGCGTGAAATACCTGATGCATACAGCCACCGCCGGTTTCATAAGCGAGTTTGGCGGTCGCCATGGGATCCAATGGGGCATATTTGAGTTTTTCCCCCAGTTCCAGGCGGTAGTTTCCTGACTCATCCGTGGCAGCAAAGGCACAAGTGGCCGTGAGGCCGGCTCCGGCTGCTGCGGCGCTAATTCCAATGATCTGGCCGAGGGCCTGACGTCTGTTAATGCTCATATTTATCACCCTTTGTTGTCTTTGTTTTTCCCGACCTGGTCGGTTGTCTTCAGCTTAGGGGGATGCCTGATGAAGGTTGTGATTCAGCGCGCATGAATCCTGAGTTGGCCGAAAACGGATTTTTGACATGCAAAGACGATTGACGGCTTGCATCTTGATACCCATTGAGGATTAGCATTTGATATGGGTCACTTTATTTGTTGCATTCATGTTGATTAATGGCGTCTTCATGGCTTTTTCCCTCAGTCTTCAGTGGCTTCAATCCTGGGTACTGGTTCACAAAATGCCACTTGCTTCCCTCTTGGTCGGCGCCTCGCCTGAGTTGGATCACTTTTTAAACTTTTTCCTGTGTCAGGGTTAAGAGGATCACAGTAGTGATTAGATTTCTTGCATAGACTCATAACCATATAAAACAGGAGGAATATAATGCAGATAGGCGACTGCTGGTTTGATGAAGCCAGCGGTGAGTTACAACACAGGGGCCGGGGGGATAGCTGGCATCTTCCCCGGGCGGAGTTACAGGTACTGAAACTCCTGCTCGCCAATCAGGGGCGTTTGGTTTCCCGTATCGAGTTGCGCGCCGGTGATGACAATCATCCCCCTTTGAGCGATTCGTCCGTAGCCCGTGCTGTCTGTATGTTGCGTGCCTTTCTGGGGCCCGAATATGAGTCTTTGATTGAAACGGTCAAGGGGCAGGGGTATCTGCTGCGCTCATCTGTGGCCCGTAAACCTGCAGGAGTGCTGGAGTCCAGGTTGAATGCAGGTCCCAAACAACTGCTGGTAGGCTTGGTGCTGATATTCATGCTCGGCCTCAGTCTCTTCTATCTGTATCGCTTGCCCAGAGTGGCGCCCACCATTCCGCTGAACAAGCAGGAATTGACCTTGCTTTCGGGTCAGAGAATGGAGCTGTTTTTCTATTCCAACTCCCGCACCAACAACCAGTTGTTGACCGAGCAGGGTAAGGTGTTGGCCTCGGCATTGGCCCAGTGCAAGAGCAGCCCCTGGCGCAAGTTATATGTGTCGCTGTCCCATGATAAGCAGGTGCTTAACCTCACCTTGAGAGGCGAGTATCTGGGACAATCCGTGGTGCGTAATCTCAAGATCAGCGATGGCCGTCAGGTGAAGGCATTTGTGAGCGTACCTTGGCTCAAGGAGGTTGATCTCTGTGGCTAGACGTTGGCTTTGGATGATAAATCTGCTGATCCTGATCTTTCTGCTCGGCTGTTTGCTGGTGATCTATCGTTTCAGCCAGACAGCGCCCGCTTTGGCGCTTAACTGCAGCTCCGAGCTCTACGACCGGCAGTTGAACGAGGGCGAAGATGCGCAGCACTACCTGCTGCTGGATCTGCAGACCAAAGGCAAGCGAGCCCTGGTCAACTATCGCTACTTCAACATGGATGGCACCCCCGCCGGCAGTATCTTGATGCAGGGGCAACTGGCTTCGGAAGAAGCCGGCCGTTATCAAATTCTGGTCACGGACAAACAGGAACTCTCCGGCAAGGGTGCAAGGCCCGCCCACATGCAATACCTCTCCTATATTTCCAGTTTCAACCTCAGCAACGAAGGCCTGCACCATTTGGCTCTGGAGATCCTCGATGCCGATGAAGCCAAAGACTATGCTATTGTGTTATTCCAACCGAGCAACACAGTATGTGGCTGTCGCCTGATCCATTGACGGCTGAATTTTTGCTGACGATTTCACCATTTCCACTCAGTTAACGCCGGTGCGCTATCCCATTCCCGTGTTGCTTGGGCTATAGTCAGGATCTTTCATCAATTCATTGATAGTGTTCCATTATTGTGTCCAAACTACGTATCAAGCAGGAAGAAAATCTATCCATCAAGTTCAGCCATCTGATGGATGTCGGGGAGCAGCGCAAGCTGGATCTCTACTTTTCCCTGCCCAAGGAGATGGGCATAGGGCCGCAGAGCCTGAATGAAGAGGAATACTACTTCAGCGCCATTCTCGGTCGGCGTTCCTACTACTCGGATGGCCTGCATCTGCCCTTGGTGCAATCCAGGTTTGTGAGTCAGAAGAAGCGTACCGTTGAAGAGTTTCGTCTCTATCTGAACCTGTTTGCCTACCAGTTTGTGGTGGCGATGGAGAACGATGCCAAAGAGATTTCGCGGCAATCCGAGCCGGAAAATTTCTATCCCTTGCTGGAGGAGTTAACCGAGCAGACAGCGATTTTGCTGAAGAAGTTTCGCCGCAACGAACCGGCCGATGCCAAATGGAAGCACTATTTCGAGAATGCCGATAACTACCTGTCCTGGTTCTGTGAACAGCAACTGCTGAAGCTGCTGGCCCATGGCCCCAGAAACAGCGACTTCAGCCATATCTCGGACAAGGTGATCACCCTCTGCCGGGTGGAGAATAACTATCGGGCGGAGCGGCACTACAATTCGGCGCAGACCCTGCAGGATCCCAATCGCATTGCCAACAAGATGTTGCTGCTCAGAAGGCTTATTCAGCAAGGGGTGGTACTCAAAGAGGAGATCAAACCTCTGGGCACAGGGCTCAAGAAGCTGACCACAGGATTGGCTACGGCCCTGGTAATGTTGGTGGTGTCGGCACTGATCATCAAGGCCCAAGGGGTATTCAGCGGTGTGACCCTGGTATTGGTGCTGGTGCTGGCGCTGATTTACGGTGCGCGGGAGATCTTTAAAGACGATGTACGCAATGCCCTGTGGCGCTATATCCAACGGGGACGACCGCGCTGGAGCCGGATATTGAGAGACACCACCAACCAAAAGTTCATTGCCAAGCAGCTGGTTTGGCTTGAATTTATGCGCAGCCAGGATCTTCCCAAAGATGTCAAAGAGATCCTCAGGCGGCGCCACAGCCAGAATAAGGTCGATGCCGAAATTCTTCACTATGGCATCCAGACCAAGGTGGCAGATACCGAGTTTCTCTCCGGTTACAACACGTTGCAGGAACAGGTGGTGTTCAGCTTAGTACCCTTTGCTCGCTACCTGGAGCGCGGCAAGGCCAAAATTTACACCGAAACCGATGGCAGGATCAGCAATGAGTCGGTGGAGCGGCGTTATCAGATAAACCTGGTGGCTGTGCTCAAAGAGGGCAAGCAGGCGCCGCGCTATGCCAGATACAAGATCACCATGAACCGTTCACAGATAGTGGATGTCAGCCCCAGCGATATTCCGGATTCACTGCCGGGAATTGAGGACCTGCCCTATGATTCAGAGGTCAAGGCCAGTGGAGAGTCCAGACGCAGCAAGGAAGAGCGCGCCGAATCCAAGACTATGGCGGAAGAGGAACATCAGGCTAATCTGGCGGCCGTGACTCAGGCCGCCGATCTTCTGTCTGAGCTGCAACCCGGCGGGAAGGAAGATAAAACCATCTCCTCCCGGGCAAGCGAGCCTAAAAACGGTGAAGGCAGTCAACCCTGACTGCCTTCACCGTGAAACTGCTCAGGAACGTCCCACAGAGGAAAAGGCCAATCCCAGGCCCAGGCTGACCAAAACGCCGCCTATGGCGCGTTCAACCCAGTGGCGACAACGGGCCACGGAGCGACGGGCAGCTTGCGAGGAAAACAATAAAGCCACCAATGAAAACCACAGCAGGTGGGCGGCTGACATAAAGGCGCCATAACCTATTTGGGTCAGAGTGCTGGTCTGGGGATCGATAACCTGGGTAAAGAGTGCTACCACAAACAATGTCGTCTTGGGATTGAGGGCATTGGTCAGAAACCCACTCTTGAGCGCCGCCCAATCGGAAATCACTTCCTGGGTCTGCAATTCAGATGCTTCAACCGCCTTGCTTCTGAGCATGGTGATGCCGAGATAGATCAGATAAGCCGCCCCGGCAAACTTGATCAGGCTGAACAGCCACAGTGACTGGGAGATCAGCAGTCCGATACCGGCAATGGAGTAGAGCACATGTACCCATACGCCCAGTGATATACCGGCACCCGTCATCAGACCGGCCCGGCGTCCGAGTACCATACTATTGCGGGATACCATAGCAAAATCAGCCCCAGGGCTGATAACGGCCAACATAGTGATACTGGCGACGGCGAAGAGTTCTAGCATGATGTCTCCTGAAACGAGTGATGAGTATGGTTGCCTATTTCCCTGGGGGGATTGGGGGCAGGGCCAACAAGCCGCTTAGTTTAGCAATAAACCAATCAGGAATCGCACTAAAGATTATGTGGTTTGTTCAGCGTTGAAGTGACACTTTGAGCGCGGCGATTTGTGCACGGCTGAGCTCTCTAAACTCCCCTTCAGCAAGCCTATCAAGTGTTAACTCCATTATCCGGGTACGGCAGAGATCTGTGACTCTGTAGCCCAAATGCCGACACATACGGCGAATTTGCCGCTTCTTGCCCTGAGTCAGAATGATTTCAAAACTGTTTGCCGAAATTGGCGTGACTTGTGATGCCCGCACCTGGCCATACCCGTAATCCATTGGGTTTCTCAAGGCATGGATAAACGCGTCAGTAAATGCCCGCTCCAGAGTGACCCGGTAGTGTTTGCTGTGGCAAAAATCCGGATGCATCAGTTGCTGGGTCAGTTCGCCGTCGTTGCTGAGCAGCAACAGGCCGCGGGAGTCTTTATCCAGCCTTCCGGCCGGATACAGGCGTTTATCCTGGGGCAATAAATGCGATAGGCTGCTCGGGTCATCCTTGAGCAGGCGGCAATCTATCCCGACGGGTTTATTGAATAGCAGATAAGCGTAAGGTGCCGGGGCGGCGACGGGCTCGCCCAGATAAAACAGCTTCTCAAGACAATGGCGCTGCCCGGCGGCGAGGGTGACTCTGTCTGTGTGTTTGGCTGGCCTGTCACCCAGAAAAATCTCTCCGGCTTCGATGCGTCTGGCGGCTTCGCGTCTTGAGCACAGACCGGATTGCGCCAGATAGTGGGCAAGGCGCATTGTGGCTTGTCGGGTTGTTTTTGGCGCTGTCGCGTCAGCCCTATACGGTTTTTCAGTCATCAGTCGTTGAGCGGCTGCGACCAGTGCCACAGTCGATATACGGTGGCCGACAGGCTGAGGCCGGCAAACACAGTGGCAATGGAATGCAACCACATAAACCA
This sequence comes from Shewanella sp. BJSY2023SW005, assembly GCF_047314585.1. Taxonomy (NCBI): domain Bacteria; kingdom Pseudomonadati; phylum Pseudomonadota; class Gammaproteobacteria; order Alteromonadales; family Shewanellaceae; genus Shewanella; species Shewanella sp. BJSY2023SW005. The sequence continues at coordinate 81,742 of NZ_JBKORJ010000027.1, read as the reverse complement.
TACCGAAGGGCAGAGGGTTTGCACCGAACAAGAGGCATAGTTCATCGATGGCCATTGCAACTGGGATAACAGGCCGATGGCAGACATTATCCCCAGAAGGCTGAACAGGCACAGCGGCAGGTTACAGAGCGCTCTGTGGGAGACAAAGCAATAGCAGCAAAGGGTGAACATTACCAAGGTACTGGCAATAAAGAAGATAGCAGCCAGCTGGTGGGCAAAGAGTTCATTATAGGGGAAGACCCCCAGCGCCACTATCCCCAAGCCAACCGCTATGCCTGATCTTGACAACAAGCTGGCTGCCGCGCTGTGCTTTTGCCACCAGAGGCCACCCATGGCCAAGATGAAGCAGGCGCCGCCGAGCAGTAGCGAGATATTGTAGACATAGGCCAGCGGCGAGCTCAAGTAGTCGCCCAGTCTGTCCATGCGCATGCTGAAAATGGCGCTGCCCAAGTTGTCATAGGCGGCCCAGAAGGAGGAGGCCATGCCCAGTGCCGCTATGCTGACGCCCACCAGAGACATCATAAATGCCAGGCGCTGCGGATCTTGCTTATGGTATTGCTCGTACAGGGGCATGGAATGGCTCGTTTGAATACCTGCATTCAATAATAGTCGCCAAATGACGGCGACAAAAAAACCGGTCGCAGGGACCGGTTTGGTTATTGCGCCCGCTAGTTTAACTGCGGGGACGCAGTATCACAATCACCACGGCAACCAAGGCCAGGATCATGCAGTACCAGGTGTTGGCAACGGCTTCCAGGGGAGAGATCTTGAAGTGGGAAGCTATCAGCAATGCCTGGGCACCGTAGGGAATAAGCCCCTGAATGATACAGGCGAAAATATCCAGAATACTGGCGGCGCGTTTCGGGGCAACCCCATGTTTGGCTGCCAGATCTTTGGCGATATCGCCGCTGACCACAATAGAGACGGTATTGTTGGCCACACAGGAGTTGGTCAAAGCCACTATCCCCGCCATCCCCAGCTCGGCGGCGCGACAGGAGGCTTCACCCTTGGCGCGGGAGAAACGGGCTATCAGCTTCTCTATCTGCTGGCTGACAAAGCTCAGGCCACCTTGCTGCTGCATCAGGGCCGCCAGGCCACCAACCAGCATGGAGAGGATAAAGATCTCCTGCATATTGCCAAAGCCTTTGTAGATATCCTTACCGAAGGTCAGCAGCGAGTAATCTTGAGTGACAAACCCTGTTATCCCGGCCAGCAAAATGCCGATGGCCAGTACCACAAACACGTTCAGCCCGGCGACGGCCAGCACCAGAATACTCAAGTAAGGTAATACCTTAACAAAGTCGACCTCCTGTGGTGGCAGTTCGGCTTGACCGGAAGAGAGGAAACCGAACAGCAACAGGGTCACAATCGCCGCCGGAATGGCAAAGATCAGGTTTTCACGGAACTTGTCTCTCATTTCGCAGCCCTGGGTGCGGGTCGCGGCAATAGTGGTATCCGAGATAATAGACAGGTTGTCACCAAACAGGGCGCCTGACATCACAGAGCCCGCCATCAGTGGCAGTTCAATCCCTGCCTGATCGGCAACCCCGAGGGCGATAGGAGCCACGGCGGCAATCGTGCCCATGGAGGTGCCCATGGCGGTGGCGATAAAGGCGGCGATAATGAAAAAGCCGGGCAGCAGCAGATTGGCCGGGATCAGCTTAAGCCCCAAGGCAACTGTGGCATCAACCCCACCAGTGGCACTGGCCACGGCGGCAAAAGCACCGGCCAGTAGATAGATTAGGCACATGGCGATGATGTTGTTGTGGCCTATCCCCGCCATAAAGGTGTTCATGGTCTGGTTGAGCTTTTGCTTGGACAGCAAAATGGCCAGTACAATCGCCGGTAATATCGCTATCGGGCTCGGCAACTGATAGAAGGCAAAGTCTACCCCTTGGCTTTGGAAATAGACCCCGGCACCGATAAACAGCGCCAGAAACAGAAACAATGGCAGTAGTGCCACAAATGAGGCCGGAGCTTTAACGGCCGGAGAAGTGTTGTTCTGGGTCAAAATCTACTCTCTGTGAATCACGTTCGGCCGGGGATTCCCTCCGCAGCAGCCAAACTCGCTGAATTGCATTGTCTTAACGGCATCATCTCCTGACAAATTAGGCGAAAGAATAGGGGATAGCCAGTCGTCTGTCAATTTGGACGTCTAGATGTTTTTACTTCTACGTCGATTTTGTGCACTAAGCACGACTCAGGGAAAACTGCTTGAAAAAAATTTAGACATCTGGATGTCTGTTTGCTAGCTTGATATCAAACTTAAAACTGCATTACTCGTCATCAAGGAGCGCGAGATGAAACTGGAATCCCTGGCGTTGCACCATGGTTATGAATCGGAAGCCACCACCAAGTCGGCGGCGGTGCCCATCTATCAGACGACGTCCTATACCTTCGACGATACTCAACACGGCGCCGATCTGTTTGACCTCAAGGTGCCCGGCAATATTTACAGTCGCATCATGAACCCCACCAACGCCGTGCTCGAAGCCAGAATGGCGGCCATCGAAGGCGGCATTGGCGCGCTGGCGCTGGCCTCTGGAATGGCGGCCATCACCTATGCGCTGCAGGCGCTGACGGAAGTGGGCGACAACATAGTCAGCAGCAGCCAGCTCTACGGCGGCACCTATAACCTGTTCGCCCATACTCTGCCGCGCCAGGGGGTTGAGGTGCGCATGGCGTCGTTCGATGACTTCGATACCCTGGAGTCGCTTATTGATGAACGTACCAAGGCGGTATTTTGTGAATCCATAGGCAACCCCGCCGGCAATATTGTCGATATCGCGCGTCTGGCAGAAATTGCCCACAAACATGGTGTGCCCTTGGTGGTGGATAACACTGTGGCGACCCCTGTGCTGTGCCGCCCCTTCGAACATGGCGCCGATATCGTCGTCCACTCGCTCACCAAGTATGTCGGTGGCCACGGCACCACAGTGGGCGGGGTGATCATCGATTCGGGCAAGTTTGACTGGGTCGTCAATAAACACAGATTTGCTGTGCTCAATCAGCCGGACCCCTCCTACCATGGGGTGGTGTATACCGAAGCCTTCGGCGCGGCGGCTTATATCGGCCGTTGCCGGGTGGTGCCTCTGCGTAATACCGGCGCGGCTCTATCACCACACAGCGCCTTTTTACTGCTGCAGGGGCTGGAGACCTTGAGCCTGAGGATGGAGCGCCACTGCAGTAATGCCGAGGCGCTGGCAAGTTACCTGCAGTCCCACCCGCTGGTTAACTGGGTCAATTATGGCGCCCTGGCAGACAGCCCTTATAAGGCCAATTGCGACAAAATCACCTCGGGTAAGGCGTCCGGCATTATCAGCTTTGGTATCAAGGGGGGCAAAGAGGCCGGCGGGCGCTTTATCGATGCGCTGCAGATGATCTTGCGTCTGGTGAATATAGGCGATGCCAAGTCACTGGCCTGTCACCCTGCCACCACGACCCACAGGCAGCTCAACGCCGAGGAGTTGGCTCGCGCCGGGGTGAGTGAAGATCTGCTCCGGATCTCTGTGGGAATTGAGCATATAGACGACATCATCAGCGATGTGGCCCAGGCGCTGGAAGCCTCCCAGGCTTGATGACATCATCAAAAAGCCCCGTCAAGCGGGGCTAATACTTATCTGGCGTCCAGCTCGGACTTCAATGCACGTATTTCAGCCTCTTTGGCGCTGATCTTGGCGGCTGTTTTAGCCTCTTCCTCGGCCAGTTCTCGCTGATATTTGGCGACCTTATCGACTTTGCCCTTGCGCTCGGCCTCGGCGATATCGGCCTTCAGTTCGGCGCGCTCTTCGGCCAGCTCTTCACGTAACTCGCGAATATCATCCTGCTTGTCACGGATCTTGTTTGCCAATTCATCGCGTGAATCTTGCTGTTTTTTGATTTCACCGGCCTCAGTGCAGTGGGCACGGACTTCGGCCAGCGCCGTTTCCAGCCCCCGTACTCTGTGGCTGTTGTTATGCTCTTTGGCATAAGAGATCTGCTTTTCGATTTCGGCTTCTTTTTTGGCGCAATGACCACCGGCCAGGGCGGGGAGCGAAAACAGAGCCAGGGAAAATAGGGCTATGTGGGTCAGTTTCATAAATCACCAAGGATGGAGTAAGAGGCCGCCATTCTAGCAAAACCTTCAATCTATAGCTGTCAGACCTATCCCAAAGGCGCCCGCAGGCGCCTTTGAGTTGGTTTATTGTGACAGCCGGGCTCTGGACTTCTGGTAGAAGTAAGCCACCCCGAGCAGCAAGGCACCAATCAGCATAAAGACGATGATCTTTTGCAGCAGATCGGCGGCGGCCATATCCAGCAGCAATACCTTGAGGCAACTGATGGCAAACAGACCTGCGGCCAGTTTGAGCATAATTTGGCAGCCGGGACGCAGGCTGAGGAACATCAGCCAGCAGCCGTGGGACACCATGAGCACTGTGCTTAAGGTGGCATCGAATCCGGTTGGCATCTGGTAGGCCAGTGGCAGATAGGCCAGCAGCAACAGGGCATGCCAGGCGATAAACACCATATTGGTCGGCAACTGCTGACGATAGCGTCTCATGGCCAATGGCCGTTTACGGATAAACAGCGCCAGCAAGGCCAGGTTGCAAGCTTGTGCCAGCGCCATCAGCCAAGGTTCAGAGGGCCGGGTCAGGACATCGAGCTGCAAATATTGCAGGCTGTCGAGCCAGGTAATCCAGGGCAGCAGCAAGGCGATAAAGAAGCTGGCAAAGGCAAAGGGGTAACCCGGGCGCAGGGCCTTGAGCGGTTTGCGGCTGAGCAGGATAAAGAAGTAGCCGCTTAGCACCACACTGCTAAGTGCCAACGTGTGGCTGAACAATACCTCCAGGCTGTGGCTGACCACCGCCAGCAGCAGGGCGCCATAGAAGGGTGACAACTGCCAGCCGAGTCGGCAGGGGCCTTGCCAGAGCCTTGGCAAGGATGGATAGCGCCACAGCAACAGACCGGAATAGATACTGCCCAGCAGCAGTGCGATAAGCCCAGGCCATTGTCCTGTAAGGCAGGCTAAAGCGGTTTGGGCTATAGCCAGCACCAGCAGTACATCCGCTTCGCGTTTCAGTATCGGCTGCCTGAACTTGCGGGCCAATACTAAGCTGACAAAGCAGGATAACCACAAGACCGGGGCCAGCCAATCTTCAAAGCGAAGGGCGATTTTGGGCAGCCACAGCAGTGGCAAGAGCACCAGGCAGGCCAGGCGAGCGTACCAGGCCAAACGCCTAAGTTCGCCCTTGGGATGGAAGCGCCGGTATGCATACCAGGCCAGTAACAGACAGAGGAACAGCTCTACCCTGGCGATTTGCGCATACAGCGGCTGAGCGCGGAAACTCAGGCTATGCACATCCACGGCGGCGAAGATGACCTGAGCCGCCAGCGGTAACAACAAGGCCCAGGCCAAGGCCTCGCTGACCCTGAGTTGTTGCCTGCGTGCGAGTAGCAGCAAGGTCAGACTCAATCCGGGAATTATCACCAGGAAGTAGCTTTCACTTATCAGCCAGGCGCTAACCAGGGCTAAAGACACCAGCAGCACGTTGGCAAGCTCGCGTCCCAGCTGCAGCAGTTGTTGCTCCCAGCGGCTGAGCTCGGGCTGTTTGCCCAGCAGTTGGTTAAAGCCAAACAGCGTAAGCGTGCTTAGCCCCCAAGCCAGCAGCGGCAGTGACAAGAGCGCCGGCGCTTCATTGATCATATCGCCAAGGGCCAACAGGTTGATGACCAGTCCCAGAGCCAGCAGGGTGATGGCCTCGATTCGCAGCGAGGCTTGCTGCTCACGGCAACCTAGCCACATCAACAGCAAGGCTTCGAGCAGTAATACCAGCCCCAGCAGCTCACCACTGAGCAGGCTGAGCGCGGCAAACCCGAGACAGGCACCGGTCGCCAGCCATAATAGCGTCTGCAGCTGTTTGTCTTGTTTAAGCCAGAGCGACAGGCCGATAAGCACGGCGGCGTTGGCCAGCAGCAGCTCGCCGGCATGGGGGCTGAACTGGCTCAGGCTATAGACCAAAAAGGCCAGCAAGGCCGCCGGCAGAGCCAGCAGTCTGTGGCTGAGGCCTTCCCGGCCAAACAGCCAAAGGCTGCCAAGTCCATAACCATAAAAGAGGCCATGCAGGGAGATGAGCGCCAGAACTCCCATTATCCCTTGCCCTTGCAGCGGCAGCTCGACAAAGAAACTCAGGCTCTCGATACAGGCTATGTGCAGTATGGCTGTCGTTTCCAGCAGCACAGGCCAGCGTATCTTGTGACTCAAGAGTAAAGAGCAGCCGCCAATCAGCAGCAGGAAGGGCAGATACATCAAAGGCGCCTGACTGCCGGAAAGCAGCATCAGTGGTGCCAGGGAGCCACCCAGCAAGGCGACTATGCTGATGACTCTGGCTTCCAGTTTCAGCGCCAGACTGTAACCGGCCACAGTGATAAGCAACAGCAGCAGATAGCTGACGCCATCCGGTACCAGCTCGAAGTAGGGACCGACAAAATAGGCACACAGATAGTTGATAATCAGCCCAAGGCCCACCAGACCCGAGCCGAAATCGGCCATCGCTCGTTGCCGTTTGCGGATAAAGGCCCCCAAGGCCAGAATGCCATTGGCGCAGACAAAGCCGGTCAAGGCCTTTCCTGTGTCCGACAGCCAGTGGTTCATGGAATACTGCAGCAGATAACCAAAGCCCAGGGTCATGGCGATGATCCCGGCCAGGGTCATCATAAATACCGGGCCCTGACCTTTGGCTTGATAGTGCTGATAAAAATCTTTGGCTTGTGCGAAGAGTCCCAGCAGGGGGCTCAGCATAGCGGCAAAAAAAGCGGCCACAGCCTGATCAAACTTACGCCCCCAGTTGGGAGTCTGTTGCTCTCGACCCTCTTGTGTTTGGGGCAATACTCTTTGGGCGGCGGTTTGCGCTTTGGCTGCAATTGGTGTTGCGGCTATTTCAGCTGTTGTTGGTTTGGTGTGCTCGATAGGCTGAATATCGGCCCTGCGCTGCCAGGCGTCCTGGCGCTGAGCCTGTGACTCGAAAGACAAGTCGGCGGCTTTGGGCTCGGCCTGAGGTTCATTTGGTTCAGGCATTGCAGACGGCTCGGCAACCTTGGCGACCAAAGGCTGAGCTTGCTCTTCGGCAAGCTGATTGACGGCCGCAAACAGCGCCTCGATTCTTTGTTCTATCGCGTCGAGGCGGATATCTGTCCTGATTTCCAGGTTCGTCTCTTTGAGTTTGAGATCTTCAAGCTCGCGCCTGAGATGTTGGAGTTCTTCCGTTAACTGCATGCTGCTTTCCTGATGCTAATCGCATTTGCGTAGGCTGCGGGCATTTTAAACGCGCGGCTCTGTCCTGACCAGCGATCGGCTCAGGTTTTGGGAAATTTCCGCTACCCATTTATCGTATTTGTCATGGGAAGATGAGAGAAAACTGAACAGCAGGCAGAGGCCTCTCGCGTCTTGCCGGTGGCATAGGTACAATGAGCGGCATGCAAACTCGCCCAACGTGGGGTGAGCGGACTCACTGCAGAAGGATGGCCTTAATGCACGTACATATTCTGGGGATCTGTGGCACTTTTATGGGGGGCTTGGCGCTGCTGGCTCGCGCCATGGGACATAAGGTCACCGGCTCCGATGCCAATGTTTACCCACCCATGAGTACCCAGCTTGAGCAGCAGGGGATAGACCTTATTCAGGGGTTTGACCCGTCACAGCTGGATCCCGAGCCGGATCTCGTGGTGATAGGCAATGCCATGAGCCGCGGCAACCCCTGTGTGGAAGCCGTACTCAACCGCGGCCTGAAATACACCTCGGGTCCGCAGTTTCTGCATGACCATATATTGCCCAAACGTTGGGTATTGGCCGTTTCCGGTACCCATGGCAAAACCTCTACCGCCAGCATGTTGGCCTGGATCCTCGAAGCCTGCGGCTATCAACCTGGCTTTTTGATTGGTGGGGTGCCACAGAATTTCGGCATTTCGGCCAGGTTGGGCGAGTCGCCCTTCTTTGTGGTCGAGGCCGACGAATATGACAGCGCTTTCTTCGACAAGCGCTCCAAGTTTGTGCATTACCAGCCAAGAACCTTGGTGATCAACAACCTGGAGTTCGACCATGCCGATATCTTCGACGATCTCAAGGCGATACAGAAGCAGTTTCACCATCTGCTCAGAATCGTGCCGGGGGATGGCCGGGTGATCTGGCCGCAAGACAGCCAGGCGGTTGCCGGCGTGATAGCCAAGGGCTGCTGGAGTGAGCAGGAAACCTTGAGCCATGAAGCGGGCCAGGGGGACTGGAGCGCCAGGATGTTGACAGACGATGGTCACGAATTTGAGCTATTTTTCCGCGGTGAATCCCAGGGCGTTTTGAGCTGGGGCCTGATTGGGCGTCACAACATAGACAACGCCACTATGGCGATAGCCGCGGCGCGTCATGTTGGGGTCTTGCCGGTAGATGCACTCAAGGCGCTGGCAGACTTTACCCCGCCCAAGCGCCGTCTCGAGTTGCTGGGAAGCGTAGAGGGTGTCAGCGTTTATGACGACTTTGCCCATCACCCAACGGCAATCGCCACTACTCTTCAGGGGATGCGCGCCAAGGTGGGCCAGGGCAAAATCACTGTCGTGCTCGAGCCCCGCTCCAACACCATGAAGCAAGGGGTGCATAAAGACACACTGGCCAACTCCATGGCCCTGGCCGATGAGGCCGTGTTGTATCAGGCGGATAATATCGATTGGGATATTGCCGCGGCCATGCAGGCGGCGCCGCTGCCGGTGCAGGTTTTGCACGACATAGATGAGATAGTGGCCAAGGTCAGTGGTGAAGCCAAGCCCGGCGATACCGTGCTGATCATGAGCAATGGCGGCTTTGGCGGCCTGCATCAAAAGTTGCTCCAGGCCCTTAAAGCCAGAAGTGGCGAGGTCAAAGCGTGAAATATCAGCAGATTAAGAGTATCAGCCTCGCCTGGACCGGCGCCTCCGGGGCGCCCTATGGGCTGAGGCTGCTGGAGTGCTTGCTCAAGGCCGAGTTTCGGGTTTTTCTGATGGTGTCCAGCGCCGCTCGGGTGGTGCTGGCAACGGAACATGGGCTCAAACTCAGCAGCGCACCGGACAAGGCCACAGAGCAGCTCAGAAAACTGTTTCCCGAAGGCGGTGAGCTGAGGGTGCTCGGCAAGGATGAGTGGTTCTCTCCGCCGGCGTCCGGCTCGGCGGCGCCAAAGCAGATGGTGATCTGTCCCTGCTCAACCGGCACCCTGGCCGCGGTGGCCACCGGCATGAGTAACAGCCTGCTGGAGCGGGCCGCCGATGTAGTGCTCAAGGAGCGCGGTCAGTTGTTGTTGGTGCCCAGAGAGACACCTTTCAACGCCATTCATCTCGAACATATGTTGAAACTCAGCCAACTGGGCGCCATCATAATGCCGGCCGCCCCCGGCTTTTATCATCATCCCAAATCCATTGAAGATCTGATAGACTTCATGGTCGCCCGGATCCTGGATCATCTGGGTGTCGAACATGCATTAACGGATCGCTGGGGTTATGACAAACCCAAAGACAGTGAGATCGACAATTGAGAGTGATATGAAACACACCACCGAAGTGATGATCTCGGCAGAAGAGATCAACCAGAAACTGGATGAATTAGCCGAGCGCATCAACGCGCATTATGCCAATGCCGACAAGTTGCTGATGGTCGGCCTGCTCAAGGGCTCAGTGGTCTTTATGGCCGATCTCTGCCGTCGGATTAAGGGCCATGTAGAGATCGACTTTATGTCTGTTTCCAGCTATGGCAATGCCATGACCAGCTCCAGAGACGTGAAGATACTCAAAGATGTTCAGTCGGAAATCGCCGATCGTGATGTGTTGATCGTCGAAGATCTGATTGACTCGGGCAACACGCTCAACAAGGTACGCGAAATGCTGCTGCTGCGTGAGCCAAAGAGTCTGACTCTCTGTACTCTGCTGGACAAGCCGGACCGCCGTGAAGTCGACGTACCGGTAGACTTTGTCGGTTTTACTATTCCTGATGAATTCGTGGTCGGTTATGGTATCGACTACGCCGAGCAGTACCGCAACCTGCCTTATATCGCCAAGGTGATCCCGCAGGAGTAAGCAAGCTGTGATTTCGGCTTTGTTTGTATAGTAAGACGGACTCCCGCCACGGCGGGAGTCTTGCTTTTTGCGTCCCGGGCCGCTGCCGATACCCCAGGTATTGGAGGCTCTTTAGGAGAAACATCTATGACGACCAAAGCTCTGGCGTTGGAGCTGGACAATCTTAAGAAGACCTATAAGGGCGGTGTCGAAGCCGTCAAAGGGATTAGCCTGAATGTGGCTCAGGGCGACTTTTTTGCCTTGCTCGGCCCCAACGGTGCCGGTAAGTCCACCACTATCGGTATCATAAGCTCGCTGGTGCACAAGAGTGGCGGCAGTGTGCGGGTCTTTGGCCATGATCTGGATAAAGAGCTGGAGCAGGCCAAATTGTGTATCGGCCTGGTGCCGCAGGAATTCAACTTCAACCAGTTCGAGACCGTGCTGCAAATCGTGGTTAACCAGGCCGGTTATTACGGTGTGCCCAGAGCCGAAGCCCATAAGCGGGCCGAGAAATACCTCAGGCAACTGGATCTCTGGGACAAGCGCAACAGCCAATCCCGGCAGCTTTCAGGCGGCATGAAGCGGCGTTTGATGATAGCCAGGGCACTGATGCACGAGCCCAAGCTTTTGATCCTCGATGAGCCCACCGCCGGGGTGGATATAGAACTGCGGCGCTCCATGTGGGAGTTTCTCAAAAAAATAAACGCTGAAGGCGTCACCATCATACTGACGACCCACTATCTGGAAGAAGCGGAAATGCTCTGCCGCAACATAGGCATTATCGATAAGGGTGTACTGGTGGAGTGCACCAGTATGAAATCCCTGCTGTCGAAACTGGATATGGAAACCTTTGTGTTGGATATCAAGCAGCCGCTTGTTGAGGTACCCAAACTTGGCGATATCACAGTCAGGCTTACCGATCCGGCGACCCTGGAAGTGGACTTGGTGAAGTCCCACAGCCTGAACGCCGTCTTCGGTTTACTGAGCGAGCAGGGGGTTGAGGTGCTATCCATGCGTAACAAGGCCAATCGATTGGAGGAGTTGTTTGTGAAACTGGTTGAGAATGCCCAAGGAGGCCAGGCATGAGAGGTCTGTATCTGGTTGCCTTCAAGAGTATTTTAATCAAGGAAATTACCCGTTTTACCCGCATCTGGGTACAGACGCTGGTACCGCCGGCGATCACCATGACACTGTATTTCCTGATCTTCGGTAATCTGGTGGGCAGTCGCATCGGTGAGATGGGCGGGGTGTCCTACATGGAGTTTATCGCCCCGGGCCTTATCATGATGTCGGTGATTACCAACTCCTATTCCAATGTGGCATCTTCCTTTTTCAGCGCCAAGTTCCAGCGTAACCTGGAAGAGCTGATAGTGGCGCCTGTGCCCCACTATGTGATGATAGCCGGCTATGTCGGTGGCGGTGTCGCCCGTGGATTGCTGGTGGGCCTGATAGTGACCCTGGTGGCCATGTTCTTTGTCGATCTCAGTGTGCAGCACTTGGGATTGGTGATAGTCACAGTGTTTCTGACCTCAGTGCTGTTTGCCCTTGGCGGCCTTATCAATGCCGTGTTTGCCAAGAGCTTCGACGACATCAGCATTATCCCCACCTTTGTGTTGACGCCGCTGACCTATCTTGGCGGGGTGTTTTACTCGCTGTCGCTGCTGCCTGACTTTTGGCGTGGCGTATCGGCGCTGAACCCTGTGGTGTATATGATCAACGTGTTCCGCTACGGTTTCCTGGGATTTGCCGATATGAGCGTGCCGCTGTCTATTGGCGTGATGTTGGGGTTCTGTGCGGGTCTCTGGTTGCTGGCCTATTACCTGATCTCCCGTGGGATAGGGCTGCGCAGCTGACTCAGGGCTGAGCCTCGGATTTTTGCTGCAGCAACTGTCTGTGTTGCTGCAGCTTGGCTATCTTGTCATCATTGGCGCGTTTGAGCTCATCAAAATGGGCGTTTATCTTGCCGCGTTGCTCAACAAAAGCGGGGTCTTCCCGCTCCAGTTTCTGCCAATAGCGTTGCCGCTCCTGCTTTTGTAGCTCGCTGGCCCGCAGTATTTCCAGATAGCTGTTTTCCTGCTGCAGCCGATAGACTTCGGCTTCCAGTCGCTGCAATAGCTTGTCTTCTGGCAGGCTGTCGTTCTCCAAAAGGGATTGCAGCGGATCAACTCTTTCTCCCTCGGCCGTTTCCGTGGTCACGCCATACTGATATTCAATCTTGTGCTGTTTGAAGGCTTGCGGGCAGGGAAGCTGGCTGAATACTACCTTGTCCTCTTTGATACATTTATAGACGGTACCTGCCTGAACTTGCGAAGCGAGCAGCAGTGCAGCAAAGAGCCAGAGTCTGGGCTGTCCGGGCAACATTGGGGCGGGAATCCTTTCGTTACATATCTAAAACAAGTGTAACCAATATGACTCAAACCTTTATTGAAGACCAGTTTTTGACTAAGGAAATTTTTTTGGCGACCTGGAAAAAGGTCTTCGGAAGAAAGAGGGGGGAATATTTCCCCCTCCCTAAAGAAAGGATATCAGCGTGACAGCGTCATATTGTCTATGAGGCGAGCCTTGCCAAGATAAGCGGCGGCCAGGATCACCAGCGACTTGTCATCGCTGCTCACAGGTTTGAGGCTTGAAGCCTCACGCACTTCCAGATAGTCGGGCTCAAGCCCGGCGGCGCGCAGGAACTCCTTGGCATTGCTGATGGCCTGGTCGATATCCTGCCCCAGTACAATCGCCTCGGCCAGTTTATCCATGCTTGCCTTGAGCTTGGGCGCCAGTGCTTTTTCGGCTTCGGTGAGATAACCATTGCGCGAACTCAGTGCCAGGCCGGAATCCTCGCGAACGGTTTCTACCCCTATGACCTCGATGGGCAGCGACAGGTCGGCCACCATGGTCTTGATCACCAGAAGCTGCTGGTAGTCCTTACGGCCAAACAGGGCGATGTCAGGCTGAACTATATTGAATAGCTTACAGACTATGGTCGCGACCCCGCGAAAGTGCCCTGGACGGCTGGCGCCGCAAAGCTCATCGGAGATCCCGGGGACTTCCACAAAGGTCTGGGCATCCAGCCCTTTGGGGTAGATAAGCTCGGGTGTTGGGGTAAACAGCAGCTCGCAGCCGGCTTCGGTCAGTTTCTGTTGATCGGCGCCCAGGGTGCGGGGATAAGCATCGAGATCCTCATTCTTGCCAAACTGCAGTGGATTGACAAAAATCGAGGACACCACGTGATCGGCGCGGCGCGCGGCTTCGAGGATTAAACTCACATGTCCCTGGTGCAGATTGCCCATGGTAGGGACAAAGGCTACGGTTTCCCCTTTTTGGCGCCATTCCCGTACCCGGGCACGGATCTCATCTATCTTGGCTGTGGTCAGCATAATCTGGCGAATCCCCGGCTCAGTTAAATGTGTGCTCTTCTGCGGGGAATTGTCCCTGCTGAACTTCGTCGATATAGGCCTTCACGGCCTCACGGATTTCACCTGTCTGCTTAAGGTAGTTCTTGGAAAAGCGCGGGATATAGCCGCTGGAGATCCCGAGTACATCGTGCATCACCAGAATTTGGCCATCAGTATCCTTGCCGGCCCCTATGCCGATCACCGGAATTTGCAGCGCTTCGGTTATCTGTTTTGCCAGCGAAGCCGGTACGCACTCGAGTACCAACAACTGGGCCCCGGCACCTTCCAGTGCCTTGGCCTCATCCAGGATCCGCTGGGCGTTGTCGGCATCGCGGCCCTGTACCTTGAAACCACCGAACACGTGCACCGATTGTGGCGTCAGTCCCAGGTGGGCGCAGACAGGAATGCCGCGCTCGGTCAACATGGAAACCGTTTCCAGCAACCATTGGCCACCTTCAATCTTGACCATGTTGGCACCGGCCTGCATCAGCTTGGTAGCATTGGTCATCGCCTGCTCGGGAGTGGCATAACTCATGAAGGGCAGATCGGCCATCAACAAACTGCGGCTGATGCCGCGGCGAACACAACGGGTGTGATAGGCCATCTCCTCGACACTGACCGGCAAGGTATCATCGTGACCTTGCAGAACCATTCCCAATGAGTCTCCTACCAGCAGGACGTCTACACCTTCGCTGTCAAAAGCGGCGGCAAAACTGGCGTCATAAGCGGTCAGAGCGGTAAACTTTCTACCTTCCTGCTTGAATTTACGCAGGGTAGCTGTGGTGATTTTAGACATAATGCTCTTCTTATTAACCGAGTGAAGTGGTGTTATATGCCATGCGGCTTTGGACTGCAACGATCCGGCTCAGGTTCTCAGCCTGAGGGGTGGATCAGTTGCAGCGATTGGCGCATGGCATTGGTGATCAGCGTGGCTATGCCGGTGCCGCAGGGCAACACCAGCGAAGGATTGAGCTCTTCCAGTGGAATGAGGACAAACTCGCGGCTCTTGATGCCGTAGTGGGGCACTGTGAGCCTTGGGGTCTGTATCTGCTTATCGCCGTAGAGCAACAGGTCCAGATCCAGGGTTCTGGGGCCCCAGCGCACCAGGCGTTGTCGCCCTTGCTGCAACTCGATTTCCTGCAAGGCGTCAAGGAGTTCCAGCGGCGCCAGCTCGGTCTCGAAATAGGCCACCGCGTTGACATAGTCCGGCTGGGGAACATCGCCCATGGGAACCGAACGATAGTAGGATGAAACGCGAAAGCTGTTTTGCCGCGCCAGCTGTTGCAGCGCCAGGCAAGCACTGTCAAGCTGGCGCTCGGGAGAGTCCAGGTTGGCGCCCAGCGCCACATAGACTCCGGTCATCTTACTCGGCCGCCTGTGGTTTTTCGCTTGGGCGACGAGGCTTGCGGCGCCGGCGTTGATTGGCGTTACGGTTGCGGCTGCCGTTGGACTTACTGCCGCTGCGCACCAGCTGTTGCTTCTGCTCGTCATCAGACTCGACAAACTTTTGCCACCAACTGGCCTGCTTGGCCAGATTGCCGCCTTCGGCATTGGCTCTGAGCAGCAAGAGATCGTAGGCGGCGCGGAACTTGGGATGTTCCATCAGTTTGAAGGCGCGGCCCCCTTGAGAGCGTTCAAAGCGCATCTGTAACTGCCAGATATCCCGCGCCGGAGTGCTGAAGCGGCGGGGAATGCTTACCGAACGGCACTGCTGTTCGAGCACATCGCCCATGGCGGCAAAGAAAGCATCATAGGGGCTGAGACCGCTCTCCAAGGCGATATCCTGGGCGCGGTTTTGCAGTGGATACCAAAGGAGTGCGGCATAGAAGAAGGCCGGAGTCACAGGCTTGTCTTCACCAACGCGCACATCTGTGTTGTGCATCATTTCGCTCAGCAGTCTGGCGGCCGGGCCCTTGGGGTCGTCCCGCAGCAGGCTTTCCACCAGAGGGAAAATGGGCGCAAACAGTTGATATTCGCGCATCATCTGATAGTTGTTCAGCGCCTTACCGGCGAAAAACAGCTTGAGCACTTCTTCATACATACGCGCCGCCGGAATATCTTTCAGCAGCGGAGCCAAACTCTTGATCGGGGCCGCAGTGCGTTTTTCGATGGACATCCCAAGCTTGGTGGCAAAGCGCACGGCCCGCAGCATACGCACCGGGTCTTCCCGATAACGGGTCTCGGGATCGCCAATCAGTCGCAGGGTTCTGGCCTTAAGATCATGAATACCGCCGCCATAGCTGCGAATAGAGTAGTCGGCAATATTGTAATAGAGGGCGTTGACGGTAAAGTCGCGGCGCTCGGCGTCTTCATCTATGTCGCCATAAACATTGTCGCGCAGCAGTCGTCCGGCCGAATTGACCTTGGAAATCTTCTCTTCGCTGTTGCCGTGATGGCCGCGGAAGGTAGCCACTTCAATAACATCCCGGCCAAAGACGATATGGGCCAGGCGGAAACGACGGCCAACCAGGCGGCAGTTGCGAAACAGCTTCTTGATCTCTTCCGGAGTGGCATTGGTGACCACGTCAAAGTCTTTCGGCTCCAGTCCCAGCAGCAGATCGCGTACGCCGCCACCAACCAGATAGGCGTGAAAGCCAGACTTATGCAGGCGGTACAAAACCTTGAGCGCATTCTCGCTAATCTGTCTGCGGGAAATGCTGTGGCCATCGCGCGGGATAACCTCCAGGCTCAAACCTGTGTCTGTGTTGTCTTCTTGTTGAGCCTTGGTTGTCTGACCATCGTCAAACAACTGCTTACAAAACTGACTGATACGGCGAAAAATGGGACACCTCGGAACGTTAACGCAAAATAAGGGTTAAAAACTGGCGGCTATGATATACCAAATAGCAGGCGATGAGTATATCAGCGGCCGATGAGGATCTCTGTCTGCTTGGGAATGCTGTCTGGATCAAACTGAGCCACCGCCTGGGCCAACATCTGAGTCATATCGGCTTGGGGCGTGACAGCCGCCTGGCCGAGAAACTCGAGTGCCGCCAGCAGCGCCGGCTGTGGATGGCGTTTATCCACCGGTGTGGCATGGTTTTGCTTGGAAAGCTTGAGCCCTGCCTGGGTGCTGGCCAGTGGCAGATGAAAAAAGCTCGGTTCCTGAAATCCGAATTGGCGAAACAGGCTTATCTGTCGGCAACTGGCCTCCAAGAGATCGGCGCCGCGGACTATCTCAGTGATGCCCTGAAAGGCGTCGTCCAGTACCACCGCCAGTTGATAGGCGTACAGGCCATCGCTGCGCTTGATAATAAAGTCTTCTGCAGCGAAGGCTGGGTCGACACAGACTTTACCCAGATGGCCATCGATAAACCGGGCAACCGCCAGTTGGTTGTGAATGCGAATGGCACCTTGCTTGAGTTGCAACTCCCGGCAGCGGCCGTCGTAAACACCACCTCTTTGCTGGATCTGTTTGCGGGTGCACTGACAATAGTAGGCCTGATTGGATTCCAGTAAGGCATCAATATGTTGCTGATAGTCTTGCAGGCGCCGGCTCTGATACAGCACTTCGCCATCCCAGTGCAAGCCGAAGGCTTCCAGAGTACGCATTATGTCATCGGCTGCGCCGCTGACTTCTCTTGGAGGGTCGATATCTTCTATTCGCAGCAACCACTGCCCTTGCTTTGAGCGGGCGCGTAGATAACTGCCGAGGGCGGCAACAAGAGAGCCGAAATGCAAAGAGCCTGAAGGCGAGGGGGCGAAACGGCCTATGTAGGAAGTGTTGTTCATCAAGGGCTGAGTGACAAAAAAACGCGGGGCCAGTGTAACACTTGGCCCCGCGCTGCGGCAGATTAGATTAACCTGCCATCTGTTTTTCTTTGATCTCTGCGAGCGTTTTGCAGTCGATACACAGATCGGCTGTCGGTCTGGCTTCCAGACGACGGATGCCGATTTCGACGCCGCAGGATTCGCAGAAACCGAAGTCATCTTCTTCAATTTTCTGCAGTGTCTTTTCGATCTTCTTGATCAGCTTACGTTCGCGGTCGCGGGCGCGCAGTTCGAGGCTGAACTCTTCTTCCTGGGCGGCACGGTCAACCGGATCCGGGAAGTTTGCAGCTTCATCCTGCATATGGGTAAGAGTGCGATCCACCTCTTGACGCAACTGATTCCTCCATGCTTCAAGAATGGTCTTGAAGTGGCTCAGTTGTTGTGAGTTCATGTACTCCTCACCGGGTTTTTCCTGGTAAGGGTCTACACCAGCGATAGCGAGTACACCAAGTTTTTTAGTGCCTTCAGGCATAACGCATCTCCTGTTTCCATTTGCGTCGTAGGGCATTCTTATGAACGGCCGCTATCTATATCAGAATCTCTCTACCTAGGCAAATATTTCGATTTACTTATTGCTAATTATTTGAATATGTCTGCTAAACCCGATTAAATCAACTTTTTATCACTTTTTGGGGCTTGTCTGACGAACAAATTCGAGCCTTGATTCCACCCTGAAGCCTTCAGGTGAAAGGCTTGTGGCATAGGCCAGTACTTCGACCCCGGTATCTATGGCTTCGTTCAATAAATCGGCATATTTTGAATCTATATGGTGGGCCGCTGATACGGTTTTTATCCCTGTATGTTGCACTAAAAACACCAATACCCCACGTTGGCCACTTTTGACCACTGACATCAGTTCCCGCAAGTGTTTTTGACCACGGCTGGTGACAGCATCGGGAAAGTAACCATGACCCTCTTCCAAGAGCGTGGTGTTCTTCACTTCGATATAGCAATCAGCCTCTGCCCCTTCGCTGAGAAAGATATCGATACGGCTGTTTTCATCACCGTACTTCACTTCCCGCTTGAGGTTTTGGTACCCCTGCAGTTCCCTGATGACACCCGTTTGGATCCCTTCCTCTACCAGGGCATTGGCCCGTCCTGTGTTGACACCGATCAGGTCGCCTTCAGGGGTTTGCATCAGCTCCCAGGTGTGGGCGTATTTACGCTTGGGATTGTCCGAACAGGAGAACCAAACCCGCTCGCCGGGGAACTGGCAGTTCTTCATTGAACCCGTATTGGGGCAGTGCAGGGTAATCTCAGTCCCATCATCCAGCCTGACATCGGCCAGAAAGCGTTTATACCTTTGGATCAAAATGCCGGATTGCAGTGGCGGGATAAACTCCATCCCCATCTCCCTGAAGTTGTTGAAAACCCCAAAGCCTAGCAGGCTTTACAGTTGGCAACAATTCTCATTCGGCGCGGGGCTTCAAGTGCCGGGCAGGAATGCAGTACACTGGGACCAATTGTGGCGCGAAGGCGCTCACTGCATAAAGAAGAAGGAATCGAAATGAGTCAATCCATGAAGATAGTGCTGACCCATGAGGCCCCTGCGGCCCATTGGGGCAAGGCCGATGTAACCTACAATGCTGAGCAGGCTCAGATCCACCTGCAGGGAAACGATGCCCTGCGACAAATCCAGATGGCTGCCCGTAAGCTGCGTAACCAGGGGATCAATCAGGTTTCTTTGGTGGGAGAGGGTTGGGACCTCAACAGTCAGTGGGCCTTTGCCCAGGGCTTTGTCACTGCCAAAGGCGGACATGAGATCCAGTGGGCCGGTGATGAGGCACTCAAGGGCGCGCTGACCAGCAGGGCTTACAGCGCATCGTTTGCCCGCAGTCTTATCAATGAAACCCCGGAAAACCTGCCACCACTGAAACTGGCGCAGCAGGCGGCCAATTGGCTGGCCGAACTCGGCGGTGACAAGGTCAGCTACCGGATAGTTGAAGGGGAGGCCTTGTTGCAGGAGCAGTGGATAGGCATTCATGCGGTTGGCCGCGGCAGCGAAAGGCCACCTGCATTGCTGGAACTGGACTTCAACCCTCTGGGTGAAGATGCTCCCGTGTCCGTCGCGCTGGTAGGTAAGGGGATCACCTTTGACTCAGGCGGTTACAGCATCAAGGCTTCCGAAGGCATGCTGGGCATGAAGGCGGATATGGGCGGCGCGGCAACTGTTACTGCGGCGCTGGGGCTGGCGATTCAGAACGGTCTCGACAAGCGGGTCAAACTCTATCTCTGCTGCGCCGAGAACCTGATCAGTGGTCGTGCCTATAAGCTGGGAGACATACTGACTTACAAGAACGGCACCACGGTTGAAGTGGTCAATACCGATGCCGAGGGACGCTTGGTGCTGGCCGATGGTCTGCAGGCCGCCTGCGCCAGCGGTGCGACTCGGGTTATTGATGCCGCCACCCTGACCGGCGCCGCTGTGATGGCCGTTGGCCGCAACTATAACGCCATCTTCTCCCCCAGCCAGCCTCTGCTGGCGTTGACGCAGCAAAAGGCGGCTCTAGTGGCCGAAAATGTTTGGCCTTTGCCGCTGGAGCCTTGGCATAAAGAGATGTGCCCTTCTGCCTATGCCGATACCGCCAACAGCCGCCCGGTAAAAGGTGGCGGCGCCGGTGGCGCTTCCAATGCCGCCGGTTTCCTGTGGCGTTTTGTCAATGAAGGTGTGGATTGGCTGCATATCGATCTGGCCGCCGCATTTGAAGACAATGCTTCAGCCCTCTGGGCTGCAGGCGCCACGACTCATGGTATGTTGACCATAGCCGAACTGCTGGCGGACTGAGTCATAGGGAATTAACGCCCAAACCAAGCCGCCCACTGGGCGGCTTTTTAATGCCGGTGTATCGCTATTTTTTCAACAAAGGGAAGTGCAGGATGAAGTTACGCAAGGCAAGAAAGGAAGACGCACAAGCTGCCTGGGATATCCGCAATCTGGCTATTCAAGCCGGTTGCCGGGGATTTTACGCAGATGAAGAGCTCAGAATTTGGACCCAAGGCGAGATGCCCTCTGTCTTTATCACCATGGTGGAGAGAGACTTTTATCTGCTCGAACATCAGGGAAAAATACTGGCGACCGGCATGCTGGATAACAACCGAATTGAAGCCCTGTTCGTGCATCCACAAGCCATGGGCCAAGGGCTCGGGCGTGACTTGCTCGCTCATCTCGAGTCTTTGGCGCGTGAAAGAGGCGTGACTGCGCTGACGCTGGAGTCTACCCTCAATGCCGCCGACTTCTATCGTAGCTGTGGCTTTTGCGGTGAGGGGATAAGCCAATATCACTCCCCAAGAGGTATAGTGCTCGACTGCGTGGTGATGCACAAGGCGCTTAAGTGATTCAGTTGCTTAACGGCCAGCTGGCCAATATCCGGTACTCGACGCCGGTTGGAGTACTCAAAGACTCGTAGAGTTGCAGCTCGCTTGGCGTTAAATCGAGCGTTGGAATATGTTCGAGTTTCGGTAGGTTGCCGGCCCTTCGCATCAAGGTGATATGGGGCCGGTAATCATATTCGCTGTTATGCAGCCCAAGGTTTGTCGCCAGTTGTTGTGCCGCCCCGGCGAGCGCCATTAGTGCCGGATCTTCGGCTGTGCCGGCCAGGCAGAGTATTTTCGGCCCGGGCCAGAAACAGAGATGCTCGAGCCGCACCCGAAAGCGTTTCAAGGGCAAGTCGGGAATGGCGGCGAGTAAATCCCCGAGCTGTTCTGCCGTCACCTGGCCGAGAAACGCCAGGGTTAGGTGCAGATTGGCCTCAGTCACTTTCTTGAGACCGGGGGCTGACGGTTCATCAGCTTGTTCACATGCTTGCTGCAACGTCAGTAAGCTCGCTCTTTCTGCCGTGGTTGGCGCGAATCCCAGAAATAGCCTTTTAGGCGTAATTGAGCTCATTTTTCGTTCCCGGTTAAGACCTTGGCCTATACTGTGACTTGTACCATTGTACACAGGAGTCGATTCACTCGGTGAGAATGAAAAGCAATGGTATCGGATGGATTCTTCGGATCAAAAAACAGTCGTAAGGAAATGACCCCATTATGCCCGCGAGTCTTGCCAATCAATTACAACATGCTCTGGTGGATGTCTTCAGCGATTCTCCGCTGATCACCTTGGAGCAGAATGTTGATCGCGCCCTGGAGATCATCACCCGACAACTGGATTGTGACGGGGTGTTTGTGCTGGCGGCCGGTAAGACACCGGGGCGACTCAAGACCCGCAATCTCTACCTCAAACCCCAATTCAAGACTCAGCAAGCTTCCCGGGAGTGGGGGCTGGGGAACATGCCTTTTTTTCGCAATCTGTTACGCCACCCCAAACTCCTGACCTTGGACAGTATTGAAGAGCTTCCCAAGGAAGCTCAGGAAGAGAAACGTTTCTTACGCCAATGGCAGGTGCGCAGCCTGTTGGTGCTGCCGCCACTGCATCTGGGGGATACCCATATCGCCGTTGGCGCCCTGCAATGCGGCGGCGAAAAGCGCTGGCAGGAAGACTTTGTCAATGAACTCAGCCATGCGGCGGCCATGATAGGCTCGGCAATGGAGCTGACCCGTATCGCCTTGGCGCTGCTGGCCAGTGAGCGCAAGTATCAGGAGCTGTTCCAACAGTTACCCCTGGCTTGCGGGCAGTTGGACAGCAGCAACCAACTGACCATGATGAACCGGATAGCCAAGCAGACACTGGTGGCCGGTGACAGCAAGGATCTGCTGGCGTTGGTGCGTGAGGATGACAAGGGGATTTTGCTTGATACCCTGGCCGTGGTACGCGATGGGGTATTGAATCAGGCCTGGTGTGAGGTTGGTTTTCTGCATGGACAGGAGCTCTCTTGGCAAAAACTCAGTTTCAGCCGCAGTAAGGCTGATAAGCGTACCCTGGTGCTGATGGCTGAGGATGTCAGTGAACGCCACAGATTGGCCAGCGAGCTGTCATTTCACGCCAATTATGATGCGCTGACCGGCCTGCCCAACCGGGTGCATTTCGAAGCCCTGCTGGCCAAAGTGCTCGGCGAGGAACAGGCGCCGCCTGTGTGTATTGCCTTTGTGGATCTGGACCAGTTTCGGGTGATCAACAATGTCAGCGGTCATATCGCGGGTGACAGGCTCTTGTGTCAGGTGGCGCAGCGGCTCAAGCAGCTGGTGCGCAAGGGGGATGTGGTGGCTAGGCTCGGCGGCGATGAGTTCGGGATCCTGATGCATTTTTGCAACCCAGAGTCGGCTAAACATATCGCCGAGCGTATCTGTCAGCAGCTGTTCAATCACGAATTCAACTGGGAAAACCGCAAACACGGGGTCTCGGCCAGCATAGGCATAGCCCAGTTGGATCCGGCAGCCCAGGACATTTATACCGTCATGGGCCAGGCCGATGCCGCCTGCCGCCTGGCCAAGGAGCAGGGGCGCAACGGCTGGTTACTCTACGACAGCAGCGATCCCCGCCTCAAGCGGCTCTACAGCGAAATGACCGCCTCTGTCGATGTCCTCGGGGCTCTTGCCAATGACAGATTTGAGCTCTATTTCCAGGAGATCCGCCCGCTGGAGGCTACAGATAGCGGCATGCATCTGGAGATCTTGCTGCGTATGTATCAGGAGGAGGGAGAGATGTTGTCTCCGGCGATATTTCTGCCAGCGGCCGAGCGTTATAACCTGGCATCCAGGGTGGATCGCTGGGTGATAGATCATCTGCTGCTCTGGGGCAATAGGCATCTTGAGTTGTGGCAATCCCTGTCTTTGGTGTCGCTGAACCTTTCGGCGTCCTCGCTCGAGGATGAGGAGTTTATGGACTGGCTTGAGATGCGCCTGCTGGCCGAACCCGAATTGGTCGATAAGCTGTGTATCGAAATCACCGAAACTTCGGTTCTCAGCCAGCTAGAGCAGGCCCACAGGTTGATTGAGCTGCTTAAACCCCTGGGTTGTAAGCTGGCGATGGATGACTTTGGTGCCGGCTTTTCCTCTTTTGCTTACCTTAAACAGTTGGCGGTGGATTATGTGAAGATTGACGGCCAGTTTGTGCTCAATCTCTGTGAAGACAAGGTGGATCAGGCGATTATTGCCGCCATGTGCCAGTTGGGAAGGCAGATGGAGTTTCAAACTATTGCCGAGTTTGTGGAAACCGAGGCCATAGTGGCGAAACTGCAGGAGCTGGGGGTGGATTATGCTCAGGGCTACGCCATAGGCAAGCCCAGGCCCTTATTGGCGCTGAGCGAGCCAATCCGTTAGGTTAGCCACAGCGGCAGAAACTGGTTACACTGAGCGCCTGTTTTTGTAAGCCATGCCCTGAATCTTGAACGACTTACCCATTCAATCCCTGTTGCCTCAACTGCGCCAAACCTTGGCCAGTTGTCGGCAAGTTATCCTCGAGGCGCCTACCGGAGCCGGTAAATCCACCGCGCTGCCCTTGGCACTGCTCGACTGGCCGGAAATCGACGGCAAGATCCTCATGTTGGAGCCCCGGCGGGTTGCAGCGCGGGCCATCGCCGGCTTTTTGGCGCGCCAAAGAGGGCTGGCACTGGGGCAAGAGGTGGGGTTCAGGGTTCGCGGTGAGAGTCAGGTCAGCGGCAACACCCGACTCGAGATCATCACCGAGGGGGTACTGACCCGCATGATCCAGCAGGACCCTGAGCTCAAGGGCGTTGCCATGATCATTTTCGATGAGATCCATGAGCGCCATCTGAGCACAGATCTCGGTCTGGCGTTGGCACTGGAAGTGCAGGCCTCATTGCGGGACGATTTACACTTGCTGGCCATGTCGGCAACGCTCGAAGGCTTGCCGTTACAAACCTTGATGCCGGATGCCAAGCTGCTTGTCAGTGAGGGCCGCAGCTACCCTGTGACTATCGCCTACAGCGCCGCTTCGGCGCAGAGGCGCAGCGGTTCGGGTTCCGGCTCTGGCATGGCACCTTGGCTTGAACATATGGGGCGGCAGTTGCTGGCGCTGCTGGACCCTCAGCAGGCCTGCGCTTTGGGGGTTAGCGAAGCGCAGCAACAGGGCTCGATACTCGCCTTCCTGCCGGGACAGGGGGAAATTCAGCGCCTCAAGCACTATCTGCAATCCAGAGTTGCAGCCAATGTGCGCATTTGTCCTCTCTACGGCTCATTGAGTGCAAAAGAGCAGGATGCGGCGATTGCCCCGGCCAATGCCGGTGAGCGTAAGCTGGTACTGTCCACCAACCTGGCGGAATCCAGTCTGACCATAGAGGGGATTACTCTGGTGGTGGACAGTGGTTACAAGCGCCAGGCCAGTTTCAACCCCCGCAGCGGCGTGACCCGTTTGGGACTAAAGCGTATCAGCCAGGCATCGGCCACTCAAAGAGCCGGGCGGGCTGGGCGCACCAGTGCGGGTTTTTGCTTAAGGCTTTGGGGCCAGGAGGAGCACGGCCGCTTGCCGCAGGCGGATGAACCGGAAATCTTGCATGCCGACTTGCTCTCCATGGCCCTGGATGCGGCCTGCTGGGGTGTGCGCAGCCTCAGTGACTTGCCTTTACTGACACCACCGGCCAGAGCCAATGAGGCGGTGGCCTGGCAGCTGTTACAGTCGCTGCAATTGGTTGACCCGCAACGTAAGCTTACCGCCCATGGCCGCGCGGCCTATGCACTGGGGGCGCAGCCGCGGTTGGCGCACATGCTGCTCCGGGCGCAGAGTTTGGGGCAGGGGCGCGGCGAGCCTGAGCTCGCCGGTCTGGCTTGTCTGCTGGCTGCCTTATTGGAGGCCAGAAGCCTAGCGGGCAACGGCGCCGATATCATGGATAAACTTTCTCAGGCCACTCAAGGCCTTGAAACCAGACAAGTCGGCAACTGGCTCAGACGCTTAGGGCTTAATGGCAAGGCGGCGGATTTTCTGAAATTGGCGAATCGTGCCGATTGTGCTCTGTTGTTGGCGTTGGCATTTCCTGACAGGATAGCCAAGGCAAGAGGCATCGAGGGTTACCAGTTGGCCAATGGCAGCGGCGTGGTGCTCGATGCCGGTGACAGCCTCAGCGGCTGCGAGTTTCTGGTGGTGGCCGACTATCAGGAAACCGAGGGCCGCAGCGCCGGCCGTATCTACCTGGCGGCCGAATTACCGGTGGGGTTGCTGGAAAATGAGCTGGCCTTTCTCTGTACATGGCAACAGCAGGCGGGCTGGGATGAGTCCAAGGGACGTTTCTTTGCCGAGCGCCAACTGCGTCTGGGGGAGATAGTACTCAAGCGGGAGGCCGAGAAAGAGGCGGATCCCAAGCTGAGGGCTCAGGCGATTATGGCGTTGCTGCGCAGTAAAGGCTTGGCACTGCTCAATATGGATGAGGATGTCAGGCAGCTCCAGTTCAGGCTGGCACTGGCAAGATCCAAAGATCCGAGCCTATTTCCGGACAGCAGCGATCCGGCGCTGCTGGATTCTCTCGAAGAGTGGTTGGAGCCATTTTTGAGCGATATCAAGCAGCTAAAGGGATTAATGGCATTGGATATCAAGCAGCTGCTGCTCAATCGCCTCGAGTGGCAGGCGCAGCAGACACTGAATGAATGGCTGCCGAGTCATTGGAAAATGGCCACGGGCACCCGGGCACCGATCCGCTATGATGCCGGCGGCAGGGCGCTGCTGAGTGTGCGTCTGCAGGAAGCGCTGGGCATGGCCGAAAGCCCGCGGCTGCTGCAAGGGGAGTTGACCGTAACCATGGAACTCTTGTCTCCGGCGCAGCGCCCTTTGGCGCTGACGGCCGATCTGGCCAGTTTTTGGCAAGGGCCCTATGTCGAGGTGAAAAAAGAGATGCGTGGGCGCTACCCTAAACACCTGTGGCCCGACGACCCGGCCAATACTTTGCCGACTAAATTCACCAAGAAAAAGACCTTGAATATCCAGTAGTAAATTTTGGGATAAGCATGACCACCAAGAAAAGTACCACGAAAAAAAGTACCAGAAAAACCAGCAGCAAGAGCAAGCCGGCGCAGCAAAACCCCGGGCTATGTCGCAGGTTATGGTCGATAACCTGGAAGCTGGCCCTTATTCTGGTAGCGGCGTTGACTATCTATTGTATCTACCTGGATCAGATCATCGCCCGTAAGTTTGAAGGGCAGAAGTGGCACCTGCCGGCGCAGGTGTTCAGTCGCTCCATGGCACTCTATCCCGGGGCGGCGGTGAGCCATGCCCAGCTGATGGCCGAACTTAAGCTGCTGGGCTATCGCAAGGTGGCCAATCCGCGCCAGGTGGGGGAGTTTTCTGCCTCCAGTACCCGAATCGAGCTGTGGCGTCGCCCCTTCCTGCATCCTGAGGGTAGCCAGGCAGAGCAGCGGGTGATGATAAGTTTCGACTCCAACGGCGTCACTTCAGTGGCGCGCATGAGCGACAAACGCCAACTGGCGGTGTTTCATCTCGAACCTGTACTGCTGGACAGGATCATCGCCGGCGATGGTGAGGACAGGCTTTTTGTACCAACCGAACAGATCCCCGAAAACATAGTCGAAGCGCTTATTCTGGTGGAAGACCGCAGCTTCTATGAGCACCACGGGGTGAACCCCTTTGCCATCGCCCGTGCCCTGCTGGTCAATATCAGCGCCGGTCGCACGGTACAGGGCGGCTCTACCCTGACCCAGCAGCTGGCGAAGAACTTCTTCCTCTCCAGTGAGCGCTCCTTGATCCGTAAGGCCAGAGAGGCCTTGATGGCGCTGATTATCGATTTTCGTTACAGCAAGGATGAAATCCTCGAGGCCTATCTCAATGAGGTCTACATGGGACAGGACAAATCCAGAGCCGTGCATGGCATGGGGCTGGCATCGCAATTCTATTTTGGCCGCCCCGTAGGAGAGCTGACCCTGGCGCAGCAAGCCTTCCTGGTCGCCGCCATCAAGGGGCCATCTTACTACAACCCCTGGCGCTATCCTGACAGGGCTCAGGAGCGGCGCGATCTGGTGCTCCGGCTCTTGATGGAAGGCAGCAAAATTTCTGTCGACCAATACAAGGCGGCAGCGGAGTCGCCGCTGGGATTAAGGCGCTCGGACAAACCTGTGCACCAGAAACTGCCGGCCTTCTTTGCCGTGGTCAAACAGGAACTCAAGGATCGCTACGGTGCGGCGCTGCTGAAGCAGTCCGGTGTCAAGGTCTATACCACCTTGGACCCCATGGCGCAGGAAGCAGCCGAAAACGCCGTTGAGCGAACCCTGAAGGAGCTTGGCAAGAAAGATAAAGAGTTGCAGGTAGGCATGGTGGTGACCGACAAGTACAGCGCCGGTATCGCCGCCATGGTGGGCGACAAGGTACCTGGCTACGAGGGTTTCAACCGGGCGGTGGAAATTCGCCGTCCCATAGGTTCACTGGTCAAGCCCTTTGTTTATGCCACGGCGCTGGCTCAGGGCAGCAAGTTCAATCTCGCCAGCCCCCTCAAAGATGAGGCCATTACCCTCAAGAATGAGCAGGGCAAGACCTGGTCGCCACAGAATGTGGATCGCAAGTTCCGTGGCCAGGTGCCACTGTTGACGGCGTTCAAGAAATCGATGAATGTGCCGACCGTTAATTTGGGGATGAATGTCGGCGTCGATGCCGTGGCCGCGACGCTAAAAGAGGCCGGCTGGAATGAAGCTGTATCGGCTTATCCTTCCATGTTGCTCGGCGCCGTGAACGGTTCCCCCTTGATGGTGGCGCAGGTATATCAGACCCTGGCGGACGGTGGCCGTTATCGTCAGCTCAATGCGGTGACTGCCGTGCTGGACAGCGACAACCAGCCCCTGCCTGTGGCCAGTATGCCACGCCATGAGGCGATAACGCCTGCGGCCAACTATCTGGTGCAGTACGCCATGACCAAGGTGGTGGAGTCCGGCACGGCTTCGCGTCTAGGGGCGGCCTTCCCCGGCGTGATGCTGGCGGGCAAGACGGGCACCAGCAACGACCGCCGCGACTCCTGGTTTGCCGGGTTTGACGAGCGTAACGTTGCCGCCGTTTGGGTTGGCCGCGATGACAACGGCAAGACCCAGTTCTATGGCAGCAGTGGTGCCATGACGGTTTATCAACGCTTCCTCGCCGAGCGGCCGCCACTGGGGCTGAGGTTGCCGCCGGTCAACGGCGTGGTGCAGGGCTATTTCGACCGGGATACAGGCGCGGCGAAACAAGCCGATTGCCGTAATGTGGTGGCGGTACCTGCGCTGGCCGACAGTTATCACCCGGCGCCCAACTGCGGTGAACCTCTGCCTTGGTGGAAGCGGATCCTCGGTGGTTAACTGTGTAGAGGCTAAGGAAGGTGTGAACAAGTCCCATGTGTGCTCTGCGTCGGCTTACGGGCCTGGATGCAAGGCGTGGTTCGCAGCAAATGGCCTTAGCCCTTTGCAAGAGGCACAACACAGCAGGCAGGCCTGTAAGCCACGCCCTTCGGGGCTTTCACAGCAACCGGCTCTCTGCGTTATCCGACTTCGACAGGCCCCGGCATGCCTTCAGTCAGATGCCTTGAACGCCAATTGTTGTGCAAGCCACTCTCTACAAAAGAGAGTGCCACGAGGACTTATTCGCACCTTCCCTAATAGACACTAGATAGCAAAAAGGCCACCTCCGGGTGGCCTTTGACTTGTTTGAGAATATAGCGTGTTATCGTTATACCGTCTGATTTCAGCGGCGACGTCTGGTGACGGCGGCGACACCGGCAAAGGCCAGGAACAACCAACCCAGGCTGCCGCCTTCATCTTGCTTGGCATCTTTTTCGGTAGCCAGGAAATTGATCAGATCGGTCAGTTCGCCCAGGGTGCGAATTTCTCCCAGGTTAACCATATATTTGTCGTTTACCACGAAGCTTGGCACGCTCTGAATGGCAAATTCATTCTGCTGCTTACGCCACAAGGCGATGACATCATTGATTTTCTTGCTGTCGGCCAAGGCATCATACTGGCTGACATCGACGCCGTTGGCGGCAAACAATTGCTTGATATCGTCGCGGCTATTGATAGCAGAGGTGTGCTTGTGTCCAGGGGCGGAATGGTCATGGCCATGGGCCCCTTCCTCGCCCTGAATGGCGGCAAACATAGGATGAACCAGCTTATCAGTCGCGCCCAGCTCTTGCATGATGGCCAGAGACTTCATCACCTCAGTGCCCAGATCGCTGTTCATAAAGTCGACATGCTTGCTGTCAAAGCTGACTTCTTTATTGAGACCGGCCTTGATGTCCGGCAGATACTGGGTTTCCATGCTGAAGCAGTTATGACAGTAGAAAGAGAAGAACTCGGTGAGTTTGGGTTCTTCACTGCCTTTCTTGGCTATCTGGGTATAGTGTTTACCTTCGATAAAGTCGGCGGCGTTGGCGGCCAGCGGGATCAGGGTAAGTGCCATTGCGGCAACCAGTGGCTTGAGCAAAATAATCTCCTCAGAATTGACCGGGCGCAGCGCCCTTTGCTGTCAGGTTAGTGTGACTGGCTTAATTATGACTTAAGCGTCGGCGCCTTTGGCGGCCATTTCTGTGAGCGAGGCTAAGCTTTGACGGTTTGCCTGGTTATTCAACCTCGCAGGGCTTGCCAGGCTTCGCAGATCTGTCTGAATTTGGCGGCATCACCACCTTGCCTGTCCGGGTGCCACTTCAGCGCCAGTTTACGCCACTGGCGACGGATCTCCTTGTCGCTGGCGTCGGCTTCCAGCTCCAATACCCGCAGTGCCTCTCGTTGGGCAAAACGGCCGGGACACACGCCAATATAATCCTGATAACTGTTCCAGAAGGACTCCAGCATCTCACGAACAACATTGACGCAGGTGTCGTAGTTGTTCCAGTCGAGGTAGTAGTCTCTAAGTGCCGAGTCATCCTGTTGCAGTTGCAGCACATTGGCCGGTGGGATCCGCAGCAATATGATATCCATGGCCTGTACCTGCAGCCATTGGCCCGGCAACAGCATGTGTTGCAGTTCGTAGAGGGCATTCATCAACAGGAAGTTGCGTTTGAACAGATCTTTCTCGGGCAGAGGATCCAAGTCGTGCATCAGTCCCTGTTGCTGTAATTCGGTGGCGAGGTGATGCACCTTCCAGGAGCGGTTGCTGCGTTTGAGCAAGCTGAGCAGCGGCCAGATAAGCGGGTTATCGCCCTTGAGTCGGGTCGGCTTGACCTCAGTGGTCTCTGGCTGGGCCAGCGCGGGTTTGGCAAGCAGCATGGTAGCAATCATTCATCCTGAACTGACGATAAAATCTACTATGCCACAGGTGTCCGTGGGTGCAAGGTGAAAATAATGGAACCCGGCGTGGAGCCGGGTTCTGAAAGGGATGATGTAAACTCGTTCCTCGTTAGATCTTGGTAAACAGCTCTTCTTGAGGCAGGCGAGACTTGGGCAGCTTGGCGTTGAAGTCAGACTCGTCATGGTAGCCAAGAGCCACAACCACGCTGGCGGTCAGGCCCTGTTCTCTCAGACCCAACACCTGGTTGAGCTTAGTCGCATCGAAGCCTTCAATTGGGGTTGCATCTATGTCCAATACGCTGGCGCCCAGCAGCAGAGTACCCAGCGCCAGATAGGTTTGTTTCTCCATCCAGTGCTGCAGATCCTTAAGTTCGAACTTGTGCATATTGGTGAAGAAAGAGCGGCCGTTGTGTTGGCCTTGCTTGGCGTTTTCGTCGGCGAAGCGGCCATCGGCATCTTCTTGCTCAAGCAGACGCAGCAGATGGGCTTCGTCCATGTTGTTGCGGGTACAGAGTACTACCACGTGGGAAGCGTTGAGGATCTTTGGCGTGTTGAAGCCATAGTCTGCGGTAGACTCGGCAATTTTGGCTTTGCCTTCATCTGTCGCGGCCAGTACAAAGTGCCATGGCTGGGAGTTCACCGAGGAGGGGCTGAACTGCAGCAGACTCTGCAGATCTTCAATTTTATCCTGGGGGATCTTCTTGTTGGGATCAAAAGCCTTAGTGGTATAGCGCTTTTTGGCAAGGTATGTCAGATCTGTCATGTCACTGCTCCGGACAAATGAGGCTGAAATTGTTTTGGCATTCTACGATCTTTGTTGCGCTTTACAACAGTGTTTCTGCTGCAAGCTATATCAAAAATAAATTGAAAGTACGCTGGTGGGGAACCACCTCTCGGTGCCAACAAGATTGCGTTTGCATGTTTTTGGCTATTAAATTGCGTTTGCTGTATATCTTGGTTAATATATGGACAGGTTTATGGCGGAGCAGCAAAGATGAATACCCTAGAGAAAGCCAATGCAGCCGAGGTATTATTCAAGGCGTTTTCCAATGCTTGCAGCGAGTTACAACTTACCCAGGCCGAGGCCAGCCGTATCATAGGTGTTAATCCCAGCACCTTGAGCCGTAACAGCGGCAAGGGGTTTAAACCCGATTCCAAGCAGGGGGAACTGCAGTTGCAGCTTATCCGCCTGTATCGCTCGTTGTATGCCATAGCGGGTGGTGAGAAAGCCTTTATGCGTCACTGGCTCAACAGCCCCAACAAGGCGCTGAATGGGACCCCCAAGACTTTATTGCAAACCGTGGTTGGCCTGGTGAGTGTTAACCAATATCTGGATGCGATGCGAGGCAAGGTCTGACAGCCATAGCCGGTGACAGGAGACAAATAACTGAAAATGGATTTTAGCGCGTTAGAGCCGCAGGACTTTTTCCCTCGCCCTTACCTTGGCCGCGGTTATCGCCTGGTCGAGTCCCAGGAAGAAGCCGCCACCCTGAGCCTGGTGGATGATTTTGACGAACAGATGCTGCTTGAGTCTCTGCTCGATGAGGTTAAACCGCCTTACCGAAGTGGAACAGAGCACTTGCATTATCTGCTCAAGACCCCGTTTCGTTATCCGCCGCTGCGCCATGGCTCGCGCTTTGGCAGTATCACAATGGAAAGCTTCTTTTATGCCAGTGAATCCTGGCAGACCTGTTTGGCCGAAGTTGCTTACTATCGTTTTGTCTTTATGGCCGACATGCTGGAGCCTTATCTGGAGCCGCTGCGCTCTGAGCATATGCTGTACTCTGTGGATATCAATGCCCGCGATTGTGCCGACCTGACGCTATTGCAGGGGCAGGAAGTGCAGCAGCAACTGACTCACAAGTCGAACTATACCTATACCCAGGCTATGGGGGCCTGGCTGCTGCAACAGCAGGCGCAGATGATCCGCTACACTTCGGCCAGAGCCGAAGAGGGCGTTAATCTGGCGCTGCACGATCCTTTGGTATTGCAATCAACCGAGCCGCAGGAGTGTGAATACTGGATCTGCCAAAGCTCGGCCGCCAAGGTGGCTTTCAGTCGTCGTAATAGCCGCAGCATGCCATTGACTTGGTTTTTAAAAGACTTTTTGCAGGACGGGCAGTTGCCGCGTCCTGCCTGAGTGCAGAACTTAGTCAGGATTGCGTGGTGATAAACAGCGGGTTGGAATAGAACCAGAGATCGCCGTAGTTACGCTCATTGATGTCGTTGTACCATTGTTGCACCTGCTCCCCTTCGGCCTGTGGCAACACCTCTGAACGCAGAGGAGTGCCCTTGTTGGTCAAGCCGCTGACGTTGTAATCCAGGTTAGTACCACGCAGGCGGAAATACTGCTTGCCATCGGCGATAAAGCTGAAGCTCATGTTGTAGAAGCCATCGCTGTCTTTTTGCCAGTCGGCCTGGGTGAATGACTTGATCACCCGGGTGCTGTCGTTGGTTTCCTTTTGCCAGGCAGCCGTTCCCGGCTTGGCCCGCTCACCGATATTGCCGGCAATTAAATCGATATGATGTACTCCCGGATTAATACCTGCGTAGTGTTCATTGCCGATATCGCTTTCCTTGTTATTCAGCTCAGGGCTGCGGAACCTGATATTGATAGTGACCTTGTCGCCGGCCTTGGCGCTCAAGGTTTGTCCCATAGTGATGGTTTGCTTACCGCTATTCATCTGGAAATCCAGCCCATCGATGAGATCGCCAAATACCGCAAAGCTGTTCCCCGAGCGTAGCCCTTCAAGCAGTGCCTGGGTGCCTTCACCCTCAACCCAGGTGTAATTCTTGGCGTATTCGCCGGGATAATAACTGCTGGCGTAAGGTGGCCTGGTCTTGAAGTGAATATCCGAGTTACCCATGTTCCAAATCCTGCGCCCTTCGCCCAGCAGCGCATCCCACCAACCGCCGACTTCGGCCACGACGGGATCGACACCGCCGTAAACACCGCTCGATCTGTCACCATAGTCACCGCGGTTGCCACTGAACTGGCCGCCAACCATGCCTTCCACCAGGAAGAAGACCTCAGGCGCGGCATCGTGAAGCTCCCTGACTTCGGCTATGGTGTAGCTGTCGATATAGCGTCTGGGGTGATTGAGCATGCCGTAGCTCTGTTTGGGAAAGTGTTGCTGTAGCCAGGCGAGCGCCGCTACGGCATCTGCATGGGTTTGATTCTGACGCTTGACGCCGGCGGCCTCCCAGGCGGCAAGATCTTCGGCTGCGAAATCCTCCGGCTCATTCTTGGCACTGAAGCTGTACTCGAAGGTTTTAATCGCATCCAGAGTCTGCTGTTCATCGGCCAAGATGGCGATATTGAAGTGTTCATGGGTCGGCATATCCCACTCAAAGCCGGAGTAAACCAACTTGCCCGGGTAGTTGGGCATCAGGCTGGCGAGTCCGGGTTTTTCGTAGCGGGTGAGGGCATCATAGAAGAGAATGCCGCCTAGATCGTTATCTTCATTGTCCTGGCTGTTGTTGCGCATATGGTTGGTCAGGCTCATATAATCCAGACCAAAGTCCTCGAAGCCCCACTTGAGAATATCGGCCTGGGTCTCTCTGGCATCCTGGGAAACCGCAGTGTGAACATGAAGATCGCCTTTGAGCCAGCGACCCGTTACCGGCTCGGGAGTTTGAGTGTCGTTATCTGAGTTACAGCCGGCCAGCAGGGCCAGAGACAGCAGTGACAATGCTGCGACTTGATGGGATTGACGCACGAATAACCTCTCTATATTGGGCGTTTGGGAAAGCACCCAACATAGAGAACAAAGATGGCAGATTTATGGCACTTTTGTACTAAAAAGTTACCCTGTGCTCAGCGCAGCACCTTGGCAAGGAAGCCTTGAGTACGGGGATTTTGCGGCGCATTGAAAATCTGCTCCGGCGTGCCCGCTTCCTGGATCACCCCTTCATCCATGAAGATCACCCTGTCAGACACCTCGCGGGCAAATCCCATCTCGTGAGTGACTATCACCATGGTCATGCCGTCGCGAGCCAAAGATTGCATCACGTCCAGCACATCGCCGACCATTTCCGGATCCAGCGCCGAGGTGGGTTCGTCAAACAGCATCAGTTCGGGAGACATGGTCAGGGCTCTGGCAATGGCCACCCTCTGTTTCTGGCCGCCGGACAAACTGGATGGATAGGCATCTTTCTTATCTGCCAGGCCAACCTTACCCAGCAGTCCCAAAGCCTTGGCCTCGGCCTCGGCCGAACTCATCAACCCCAGCTTGACCGGTGCCAGCGTCAGGTTGGCCAACACTGTCTTGTGGGGAAACAGGTTAAAGTGCTGGAATACCATGCCCACTTTCTGTCTGAGCTTGTCGACACAGGCCCCCGGCGCCGTTATCGATTCACCGGCTATCCGTATTTCGCCTTCAGTCGGTTGCTCCAATAGGTTGATACAGCGAAGAAAAGTACTCTTGCCACTACCACTGGGGCCTATAATACTGACCACTTCTCCCTTGGCGATATGCTGATCTATGCCCTTGAGTACTTCCAGTTTGCCGTAGTACTTATGCAGGTTGGTTATCTCAATCACTTTGTTTCAGCCTCGCTTCAAACTTACCCAACAGCCAGGTGAAGCTGTAGGTCAACAACAGATAGATAAGGGCACAAGTCAGCAGCGGCACCACATCTTCGAAGGTTCGGCTGCGGATGATTTCACCGGCACGCATTAGATCCACACCACCGATAAAGCCGATGACGGCCGTTTCCTTCAAAAGCACGATAAATTCATTGCCGAGCGCCGGCAGAATATTCTTGATTGCTTGTGGCAACACTACCTCACGCATGGTCAGTGAATGGCTCATCCCCAGAGAGCGGGCGGCCTCGGCCTGGCCCTTGTCGACCGCCTGGATACCGGCACGGATGATCTCACTGATATAGGCGCCACTGTTGAGGCCAAAGGCGATGATGGCGGCTGTCACCTTGTCGACATCCATGGCGGCCAACACGATAAAGTAGAGGATCACCAGTTGAACCACTACAGGGGTACCGCGGATCACCCCGACATACAGCTTGGCCGGCCAGCGCAGATACCAGCGCTCGGACATACCCATCAAGGTGGTGAGCACCCCGAGAATGGCACCGAGGATCATGGCGAAGAAGGTCACAGTCAAGGTGACCTTGAGGCCGCTTAGGATCAGCAAAATACCGATCATGCCGTCTTCCCCTATGGGGGTAAACAGCGAAGAGATTATTGCATCCATCTAAGATTACTTCTGATACTTTTCAAGGAGTTGTTGGTATTCACCAGAGCTTTGCAGCCGTGACAGGGTGGCATTGATCTGGCCGAGCAGTTCGGGTTGATTCTTGGAGACTGCAATACCGTAAAACTCGGGTGAGAAGTCGATATCCAGTTGTTTGAGAGTGGGGTTCTTGGCCAGATAAGTGGCCGCCGGTTGGCTGTCGAACAGTACCAGGTCTACCTTGTGGTTTTTCAGCTCCATAAAGGCTTCAAAACCCGTATTGAAGGCCACGACTTCGGCCTTGAGTTCCTTGGCCATGATGTCGCCGGTAGAGCCCAGCTGCACCGCAATCTTCTTGCCGGCAAGATCAGCCGGAGTGTTGAATATCTGGCTGTCCTGATTGACTATCACCACTTGGGTGGCTTCGTAGTAAGGCGTGGAGAAGTTGACGCTCTTTTGCCGCTCATCCGTGATTGTCATGCCGGAGGCGATAAAATCGATTTTGCCTGAGTTCAGCGCCACTATCAGAGAGTCGAACTTGAGGTTTTCTACCTTGAGGGTTTTACCGGCGTCGGCGGCAATCGCCTTGGCAATATCGATATCCAGCCCTTTTACCTCATCACCATTGGCGCCCCCCATATATTCAAATGGAGGGAAGGCAGCATTGGTACCGACGACCAGTACATCTTGATCTTTACCGCAGCCGGTCAACAGCAAAGCCGTGACAGTGGCCAGAAGCAGGGATTTTTTCATCATTGAAGATACTCTTGAAGAACCGTATGGCTGGCACTATAGCCAGTTCGAACGTATCAATCAATAACCAATCATAAAAAATGACTAATTATTCATTTGTTGGTTTTGTCTTGTTAGAAAATCTTTGTTAATTAGTTTGTTATTTATTAATTGAACATGCTTAAGTGAATAAAGTAGATATTGCTCAACTAGGACTGAGCGACTAGAGAAGATTTTTTGTCGCCTGAGACACAAGAATGTGCATTTGGCACAGCGCCAAAGAAAAATTTGTTATAAAATGCGCGCCCAAAATCCTCTGCCTGCCTACAATGGTGGAAGCCACTCCGGATTTTGGAACCGGCCTCCAATTCAGTACCTGCCAAAAGCAGACAGCGAAGCACACAAAATAGAACAAGATGGGGTCGCATACCTATGACAGAAAAACGCTTTATTACCGCACAGGAATTGCTGGAGGACTCATTTCGTCTGGCAGCACAGGTCTATGACAGTGGCTTTCGGCCACAGTTTATTGTTGGGATCTGGCGTGGCGGCGCCCCAATAGGGATTGCGGTACAGGAGTTTTTCGACTTCAAAAAAGTGGAGACCGACCATATTGCGGTGCGTACTTCATCCTACTACGGCATAGGCACAGACAAGCAGAGCAAGGAGATCAAGGTTCATGGTCTGCACTACATTGTTGAAAATGCCAATGCCGATGATGGTTTGCTGATTGTTGATGATGTTTTTGACTCCGGCCGCAGTATCTTTGCACTGAAGGAGAAACTCGGTCAGCTAATGCGACTGAACATGCCCAAGGATATCCGTATCGCTTGTCCTTACTACAAGCCACAGAACACTGCGGTGCCACTGAAGCCCGACTACTATATCCATGCCTCGGATGAATGGCTGGTATTCCCCCATGAAGTTTCCGGTTTGAGCCCGCAAGAACTGGCTGAAGGTAAGGGCGATTTGAGAAATATCAAAGAGTTGTTCCTCTGATAAAGGGTTTCTATCATCAAATACTGAAGAGGGCGCCAATGGGCGCCCTCTTTGTTGCTCACACTCGTTATATGTCCATGCAGTTGGCGTAATAAGTCACAGTTGCCGGCCAATCGGAGAAGACACCCAAGACCTCTACCTCTTTGGCCAGTACATCCAGCAGTTGATAGACATCGCCATCGTTGTTGATGCCATCGCTGATGCTCTGATAGTACCAACCACCGCCTTGCGCCAGGGGGCCAGAACGTTCCAGTGACCAAGTGATTATTTTAAGCCCGGCTTCCTTGGCCGCCAGAGCATAGGCCGAGGGAACTATCTTGCCGCTGTCATCCAGAGCCACCAATACCCACAAGGGCGGCGCAATGATTTCGACTCCCAGCGCCTTGAGCCTTTGCATATCGGCCTGCCAATGGGTCAAATCATTGGGGTTAAAGCTGCTGTCTGAGTCATACCTGTCATCCAGATAGACGGCCTGCTTGCCAAAATCGGCGTTATTGGCCAACCAGTATTGCACATCTTCCAGATTAAATGACTGGGGATAGACATCTTTTGCCGGCACCCCGGCGGCCTGATATTCGTCGATCATCTTCTGAGCATAGTCCTGTTGGCTAAAGCCATCGAAGGGCATGGGCACACTGGCGGCCTTGAGTTCAGGCGTCATCTTGACCTTGGCTTCTTTAAACAGAGCTATGCTCTCGGCGTGGGTCATCAATGTGCCACAACTGGCGTAGAGATCCGTGCGCCAGGCAGGAGTGCCCTCCATAAATTCATGCGCCGTGGTGGCCTTGGGATTAAAGCCATCCATCTTGCCGCAAAGCTGTTTGAATTCGTTCAGGGTTATATCGCTGGTACAGCACTCGGCGCTGGCGTTAACACCATTGGCAGCATCGGCGGGAGAGAAAGGCTGACGGCATTTGGCTGCCAACTCAGGGATACCCAGGATATTGGTGGTTGTGGCCAGATCGCATTGGGAGTGCCGACAAACCAACTGTTTATCGGCGGTGAAGGTGACATCGCATTCCACTATTCCGGCACCGGCATCTATAGCTGCCAAATAGGCTTCTTTGGTGTGCTCAGGGAACTGCATGGAGGCGCCGCGGTGGCCTATGCTGAAGTCGGTGCGATAAAAGGGCCCCTGGCTGCATTGTGCCAGTTTATCTTTGAGCGGCCCTTCATCCATGTCATTTACCAGAAACAGGGGACGGGGGCCCAGATTGGCGCCAACTTTCTCCTGCTGATCCTGTGTCGGGGTTGAAGTATTGGCGTTGTTGTCATTGCTGTTGCAGCCACCGAGCAACAGGCCAAACAGTACAGAGCCAAGTAATACCGACGTTGTTTTGGAGTGAAAAGCCTTCATTAAGCAGATCCTTATACTATTTCGCACAGGAGTTTACTCACTTGGCGAGAATGGTATTTAGTCATAAACAGGCCGCTTAAGCTAAAGACGGTTGATGACAGCCGGATAGCAAAATCATGACAATTAACTTAATTAATACAGTATCTTGTTCCGGATATACTGAAGAGAAACCTATTGCGTTAGTCTTAGAGCCGATTGATCTTGTCCTTCAGATCGTAGCTTTTGTCCGTGACTATGGTTTCCAGGTTGGCAATTCGCTGCCTCAATTCATCCACTTCCCGTTGCAGTTTTTCAACTTCGCCATTTTGGTGATATTGCTGCTTGCGGTTGTAATCCTTGATGAGTATCACGGCAAAGATGCCTATGACTATCACAAGCATCAGACTGATTAATCCCATAACGACTCCTTGGTGTTAAGCATGTTGAACATTCTGGCACAGTATAGGGGGACAGGAAAATCAAGGGCCTCATTGAGGCCCTTGTTCTGTCTTTCGGCTAAGGTTTCAGGGTATCTTTTATCAGTACGCAGCGCTGCTCTCTCTCAATGGCTTGCTTGAGATTACGCTGGGTCATGGCCGATAGCTCAGGGTTGGCCTGTAAGGCTTTTTCGAGCTGCAGTACTGAGGCATGACTGCATTGACGCGGTAATAATGCCGGTGCGTAACTGCGCATAAATACCGGGCCTTTTTCGGCGTCCAGGGTGGCCAGCTGACTCAAGCGCTGCTCTGCGGTGCTGGCCTGGAGTTGCCCTTGGCTGCTGGGATAGAGGTTTTCCATTGCCACCCTCAGCTTGGCAAACGGCAGCGCCGAATGGTTGATTTTCTCCAGCCAGCGGCGTTTACCGGCAGTTTCCGGGCGCACCACTTCGGCGGCGATGGCCGCCTTTTGCCCCGAGTCGCTGTTATCAAGCTTGGCTTCTTGCTGCAACAGAAGTTTGCTGGTGGGGTAATCGTAACAGTTCAACTGATAGATAAGCT
Organism: Shewanella sp. BJSY2023SW005; assembly: GCF_047314585.1. Taxonomy (NCBI): domain Bacteria; kingdom Pseudomonadati; phylum Pseudomonadota; class Gammaproteobacteria; order Alteromonadales; family Shewanellaceae; genus Shewanella; species Shewanella sp. BJSY2023SW005. Next base: position 42,195 of record NZ_JBKORJ010000027.1, on the reverse strand, counting down.
GCCAGCGGGTATCTTGATCCAGCTCCACTCCCCTTATCTTGCTGTGGCCTTGCAGCAGTGACAGCAGGTGATCCAGCGAGTCCCCGTCGCGGGCAAAGTCCACATAGGCATCGAACCAGCGCCGCTGCAGATCTTTATTATCCGCGTTTTGCATGGTCAGACGCAGGCTCATCTGCGCCAGCGCTCTGATGGCGCGCTCGGCATAGGCCGAGTGAATGGGAGCCATCGACTCGAGTAAGGTCTTGCTGTAGCGCATATTGCCTAGAATTTGCCCCAGCAGGGTGTAATCGCTCTCTTTGGGAGCATTGATAAGCACAGTTTCCAGATACTTGTTCAAGGGCAAGTTACCGCTCTGGACACTGTCCCACAGGCTTTGCCAGAGCATCGCGCGCAGCAGGGGATCTTCTACCTTGGCCAGGTGATTGAAGGCGGTATCGAACGAGCGTGGGTCGAGCTCGACTTTGACATAGCCCCAGTCCTGATAGTTGGGATAAACCAAATCAGGACAGGACGCGCCTTTAAGTTGCGGCACCAAGGTCTTTTCACCTTGGTAGGTAACGGCCAGAGTTTGCAGCAGGTGCATCTCATGGCGGCCCTTGCTCAGTAAGGCCAACTGAACTTTTTGCTCTCTGAGCGTCGGATAGGCGGGATCGCTTGCCGACTGCAACAGAGCAAATTCGCTGATGCGGCCATCTTGGCACTGGAACTCAGCCTTGAGGCTGTTGACACCGGCGCTGTAGAGCCAATCCCGGGTCCACTGGCTCAGATCCCGCTTGGCGGCCTGGCCGAGACTGGTAATGAAGTCTTCCAGTGTGGCGTTTTGCCAGGAGTAGCGTTTGAGGTATTCACTGACGCCACGGCGGAAGGTTTGCTCCCCAAGCAGGTGGCGCAGTTGAATGAGAACCGCGGCCCCTTTCTGATAAGTGATGGCGTCGATATTATCGAAGGCGTTGGCACTGCTGGCCACAGGCACTTCTATGGGGTGGGTGGTAACGCCAGAGTCCTGCTGATAGGCACTCTGTTTGCCCCTGGCGTAAAAACTGCGCCAGGTATTGTCAAACTCAGTGGCTTCGGCGCTCGCCAGCATGCCCATGAAGGAGGCGAAGCTTTCATTGAGCCACAGACCGTTCCACCATTTCATGGTCACCAGATCGCCAAACCACTGGTGCGCCATTTCATGCATGATCACCGACGCCAAGCGCTGGCGCTGATTGGCTGTCATCTCACCACTGCCAAGAAAACGCCCTTCGGCAAAGGTGATGGCGGCGGCATTTTCCATGGCACCATAGAGGAAGTCAGGCACCAGCAGTTGATCGTATTTTTTAAAGGGGTAGTCGATACCGAAATAGTCGTCAAAAAACTTAAGCCCGGCGTCTGTGTATCTGAACCAGTCGGCGGCATTGACCTGGGCCGCCACTGATTGGCGGGCAAACAGGCGCATGGGGTATTTGCCGCTGTTGTCTTGCCAGACATGGTAAGGGCCTGCATGCATGGAAAAGTTGTAGGGGCTCAACTTGGGTGTTGCCGGAAACTGCCACAGCTGGTTGTCACCCTCCGGGGTCACACTCAATTCTTGGGTGGCGCTGATCACCTGCCAGTCTTTGGGGGCTCTGACAGTTAACTTGTAGCTGGCCTTGAGATCCGGTTGGTCGAATACGGCAAACATCTGCTGCGCGGCGGCGGGCTCAAAGTGGGAGTAGAGATAGACCTTGCCATCGACGGGATCCACAAAGCGGTGCAGCCCTTCACCATTGCTGGAATGCTGGCGTGTGAAGCTGACTTCTATCTCATTGTCGCCTTTGAGCAGCAACTTGGCACTGATCTCCAGATAGGCGCCATTGTATTTGGGATAGAGCCTGTAGCCGTTGATCTTAAGGCTGGTGATCTGCGCCTTGCTCAAGTCCAATGTCAGGGGCTGTTGGTTATCGCTGAGACTGAAACGTACCAGGGTGCGGTTGGCAAATCGCTCGCTGCCATCCAAGGTAAAGTCCAGTTCATAGCTGACATTGCTGACTCTGGCAGAGCGAGCCATCGCCTGTTGCTCACTGATATAACCGCTGCCATCCCGCACACCGGTAGAGGATTGAGTGCTGCTGCAGCCGCTGAGTGATAGCAGTCCGGCAGCCAACAGGCTAAGACCAAACAACCGGGGAAGAGATTTCACAAACAGATTCCTTGCTTTTTATTGTTTTACCATTGGGTGTCGGTGTTTTCCCTCACAACTGGAATGAAAGGGGAGGGATACACCTAGGGTTAATACCCTGTCAGGCTTGGCGCCCGCGGCATAAATTACGCTATTTGCCGACAAAGAACAAAGGAGAAATGTTACAAAAAAGCCGCTGTGACAGCGGCTTTTGGGAAGGAGCGTTAGATTTGGTTAGAGCCCGAGGAAGGACTTGGACTTCACTTTGCGGATCTCTTTTTCATCGGACCATTCGATCAAGCCGGTTTCCAGGTCCATCAGGCGCATGGTCATCTTGTAGTAGACATCACGGGTGCTGCCATCTTGTTTGACTATGCTGGAAAGGTTGCCGTAGAGCATGTATTGAGCACCTATCTGACGACCGAACTTGATGGCGGTGGATGGGTCAACCATGCCGGCGTTATTCTGGTAGTCCAGTTGCTTGCGCACTGAATCCACCTTGGTCATATCGATAAAACGGAACTTGCCTGAGCGCAGCAGCTTGTTGCTGATGGAGTCGGTCACTGACTCAGTATCTATATGCTCAGAGGTCTTGTTCTTGATCTTGTCGACAAAGATGATAGGTCTGTCGTTGGCTGTCATGGCCACCACAGGCGGGAAAGTCAGCATGCTGTCGACCATTTTGGCGGCAATGGCTTGCAGATCTGTCGAACCGAAGTTTTCATTCACTGTCTCTACCTCAGTGGCATCACCGTATTCCACTTTGGATTGACAGGCTGCCATGCCCATAGCCAGTATCAGTATCAGTATCAGCTTCAAGTGTTTCATAGTCAGTTCCATTTCAAGGTTATCAAATCAATTTTGTATAAAAACGTGTGACATTGCCAGTGTCTATTGCCCAGACCAGAGTGGTCTTGCCACTCTGAACCTGAATTTCCGTGCCCTGATTGTCCAGGGTCAGTTGATAGCTGCCGGCATCGACAAACTGCCTTGCTATCTGTGCCTGCCTAGGTAACGTGAGCCAACTGCGGCGATCGGCCTGCTCTGTGACCACGTTGAATATCTGCATGGCAATCACCCCAAGGTCCGAACCGTCTTTGCGTTCGGCCTTGCGGGCCATTTCCGACTTGGCATAGACCCTGGCGGCCTGGCGCACCAGCAGATAGGGTAGTTCCTCCTTGAGCGCCGTGATGGCCAAGGCATCTATATTGGCTATCGGGGCTGCGGTCATAGGTTTTGACAAGCCGCGGATATTGGCACTGCTGACCGGCACTCTGGAGGGCATATAGGTGGGCAGAGAGACAGTTTGCCAGTTGCCGTGAATGATGAAGGGAACTGTTAGGCTCTCCTTGGCGGGCACAAAGCCGCGCTCCAGCAGCAAGATGACCTGACCTTGCCCCTTGGCGGGCGTGGGCGCTTCTCCCCAACGGCGTTTGAACTCATCATACTGAGGCATGGCAAGCTCTTTGGCCAAGCGCACCAGATCCTGCTGCAGATAAGGATTCTCCGGCATAATCTGCGCCGCCTTGCGATAGTCGATAAAGGCATCGTTGCGCTCACCAAGGATTTCGTGCAGTACCCCTGTGGTGTAGTAACTGTAGGCGTTCAAAAACGAGCTGGTGACACTGCCGGCAGCCTTGCCCAGTTTATCCATTTCGGCGCTGATAGTGCCGTTGGCCATCTGCTGCACCGCACTGCTGGATTTCTCGTACCTTTGCTGTTCCAGCGATTGCAGTTCATTGCTGCGACGCACCTCCACCAACGCGCCTTCGGCATCGCCGGCAAACAGATAATTGAGAGCCTGATATTGGTGCAGCATGATGCGCTCATACCCGGGACCACGATAGGGAATGATATTGTCGTTCAGCAGCAGGCTGCCACCCTGTGAACCCAGCTCGGACAAACTGAGCTTGGCTTTGTCGTCGAATGCCTGATAGGCGGCTATGGCGCTTTGGTAATAGTCTTTACTGGCGGTGAAATCGCCGCTTATCTGCGCGGCGCGCCCCGCTTCCTGGGCATAGAGCAGGCCATCGCGGCTGCTGATCCCGCCTGCCAATTCCTTGGCGGCATTGCCCGGCATTGATGAGTTGAGTTCGGCGCGAACGCCGGCCAGTTGTGATGGATAGTTGACCAATACACTGTTGAAGGCGCAGCCAGTGAGGCTCAGAGACAACAACAGTGGCAGCAGTAACTTGCCTGACTTCAAGAGTCGGCTCCTTGGTTTTGGATCTCCAGTCGTTCTCTCAAGGTGAGTCCTTCCAGATGATCATATTCATGCTGAAAAATGCGCGCGACAAAGCCTTGTAACCATTCTTGCTGCCACTCGCCGCTGAGATCCTGATAACGTACCTCAATGCTTTCATGGCGCAGAATCTGTACTCTTTCACCGGGCAGAGACAGGCAACCCTCTTCTCCGGCCAGCATCTTGCCTGAGCGTTTGAGTATCTGCGGGTTGATCACCACCTGGGGCGCCATCAAAGGCGCATCCGGATATCTGTCGTTGGGATGGGATGCCATAATAAACAAGCGGATACCTTGGCCTACCTGAGGCGCGGCTATGCCAACCCCCTGTGCCAGTTTCATGGTCTCGAGCATTTTCTCGGCCAGGGCCGCCAAAGGTTCATCGAACTGTTGAACCGGCTGGGCAGCCTGCCCCAGAATACGTTCTCCGTAGGTTGCTATGGCTAACATCCTTATCCCCCCTTTATTCGACTCAGTAGTGAGGCGGCGGCGTTTCTTCCGATTGAGACGCGATATTGCTCGGTTCTACCGCTTTGAGTTTACTGATTAACAACTGGATCTGAAACTGCTGCTCGGCCACTACCTTATTGAGTTCGAAAATCTCCTGACTCAATTCTTCCAGTGTGGCTTCCTGAAATGACAGCTTGGTTTCGAGCTCTTCGATCCTGTCCGGGATTGCTTGCATTACTTACCTCTGTGTTGGCGCCGACCAGCGTTCCAGCAAGCTGGCACTGCTGATACTCTGAAGTTGGCCGTTGTCGGATTCAGACACTGAGTATACTACGGCGCTTTGGGGCAAAGGCTTTTTTGGCAGTGAAACTTGCCAGTTGGCGACTTTTTTCCCCGAATCGACCTGCCACAGACTCAATTCTCTGGCCGGCGTGCCGGTCAACAAGGCCTGCTCCTGTTGGATAAAGCGCGCTGCCGAAAAGTTCATTTGCCGCCGGACTATCGCCAGCGAGCTGGCCAGTTTCCCAGAATCATTGTGCCAAATGTCGGCATTGCCGGTACTGTCGGACACTAAACTAAGGTTACCGCTGCGGCTGAGGGCAACCTTCAGTACCCTGGAGTCCATCTGCCAACGCCTCAGTACCTGAGCATCCTGGGTGCGCCACAGCAGGGCGGTGGCATCGTTGGCGCCGGTCAATGCCAGGCGGCCATCGGCAGAGAGGGCAACGCTGTTGACCTTTTCACTGTGGCCAAGAAATTTCACCAGCACACCTGTGGTCGGGGTCAGCGACATCACCGCGCCATCGGCCAGCCCTACCAGCAACTGGCCGTTGTCGGCCACGGCCACAGTCTGGGCTACTGCCGGCAGTGACCACCAACCCGCCGCCCGGCCGTCGGCGATTTTCCACAGTGCAACTGAATCGCGGCTTAACGTCACCGCATATTCTCCATTGGCCGAGATATCTGTGGCGATGACATCATTGGCTTCACTGCCTTGAGCCCACTGATACTTGACCGCGCCTTGTCTGAGATCCCAAAGCCTGATCCCCTCCTGGCTGCTTATCAAAGCGTAGCGGCCATCGGCAGAGAGGCTGGCGCTGTAGCTGGGATCGGCCGCCAGGGATTGGCTGCTATTGGGGCCTGGATGGCAGGCACCAAGGCCAAGCAAAGTAAAACTGAGCGTGCAAATAAGTAGCAATCTGTTTATTGCCATGAACTTATACCGCCTCGACTTGTCATTTTGAGTAAGGGTAAAACGCTGTCGCTTCCATGCAAGGGTTATCGGTTTGTCGGCCGCTTTCCCTTGTTAACCAGTATGGATAATCTGCTTTGTATCTCAAAGTTAACTGGTATAAAGTGAGTCGTCTTACATATTTTGGGTTAATTGTAACCATTTGAAGATCCTGAGGATGCCTTTAATGAAACCGATTTACAAAATTTCACTGGTCGCACTGGCCCTGATCGGCCTTTCCGCCTGTAACCAAGAACAAAAAACAGCGAGTGCCGACAAAGTGGAACTGAGCTCTGTCGAGCAGAAAGAAGCCTATAGCGTGGGCGCCTCTATTGGCCGCTACATGGCCGGCCATATCAAGGAGCAGGAAGAGCTGGGTTTCTCAGTCGATCGTGCTTTGATTGTGACTGGTTTCCAACAGGGGCTGAAAGACGAGCTGCAACTGACTGAAGATGAGATGCAGAAAGTGCTTGAAGGTCTGGACCAGAAGCTGAATGAAAAACGTATGGCCAAGGTCCAGGAGATGGCGGCCAAGTCGATGCAGGAAAGCAAGGCTTATCTGGAACAGAACAAGGCCAAAGAGGGTGTGATCACCACTGAGTCCGGTCTGCAATACGAAGTATTGACTCCAGGCGAGGGTGAGAAGCCGGCCGCCGAAGACGTAGTGACAGTTCACTACCGTGGTACTCTGATCGACGGCACTGAGTTTGACAGCTCCTACTCCCGCGGTGAACCGGCAGAATTTGCCCTGAACCGGGTGATCCCTGGCTGGACCGAAGGGGTTCAGTTGATGCCGGTAGGCGCCAAGTATCGCTTCGTTATCCCATCAGAGCTGGCCTATGGCGAGCGTGATATGGGCACTATTCCTGCCAACTCCACACTCATCTTTGAAGTCGAGTTGCTCAAGGTCAAAAAGGCCGAAGCCCCCGTAGAGCCGACCGAAGCCGAGGCTTCTGCCAAGTAATCCCTTCTTTTACGGAAAGTGGATACCCGATATTGAAAAGGACGCCGCCGGCGTCCTTTCTGTTTACAGTCACTTATTGCGTCAGTAATTCTAAAGCCACTTATAGCGATAGAACAGCCACAACTGTCCCCCTACCAATAGCAACAGGAACAGGCAAAAGGCTCCGAAGGCCCAGCCGACATCGGCGCCCGGGATCCCGGCGATATTGACCCCGAGCAGACCGGTAAGAAAACCCAGCGGCAGAAAGACGGCGCTGATCAGCGACAGGAAATAGAGGCGGCGATTGACTGCCTCGGCCTGACGGTTTTGTAACTCTTCCTGGGTGACGCTGGCCCTGTCTCTTATTGCGTCCAGATCTTCGATGCAGCGAATGAGTTGATCATTGATTTCGTTGAATTTAAGCCGCTGCTGTTCATCAAATACCTTGGCCGAGTCTGCCAGCAGGCGGGTAAAGGCTTCCCGCTGCGGCGCCAGGTAGCGCCGGACCACCACTATCTGGCGCCTGAGCTCGGCGATATCGCTGCGTAGATCCCTGTCTTTACCGGCCATGACCTTGTCTTCCAGATCGTCGACAGTTTCTTCCAGCCGGTCGATAAACTCCGTCTTACGTTGGGTGAGACGCTGCGTCAGCGCCAGCAAAAACTCCCCGGTATTGCCGGGGCCAGCTCCCTGGCTGACGCTCTGGATGATGTCTTTGACCGATAACAGCTCGCGACTGCTGGTGCTGATAATTCTGTGATTGTCCAGGTAGAGGCGTATCGACACCATGTCTTCAGGGTCGGCCCCTGGGTTGTGATTGACCCCTCTGAGCGCCAGCAGGAAGCCCTGGCCGGATTGTACCACCCTGGGGCGAGTGTCCTGCGCCAACAGGGCAGCCACTTCCAGCGCTTCCAGGCCGCTGTGTTGTTGCAACCACTGACGGTTGGATTTCTTCTTATAGTCCAGATGCAGCCAGAGTATGCCCTGCTCCGGGCGCCAGTCGCTGACCTGTTGCTGCGTCAACTCCTTGCCTGCCATCTCCCCGCTGAGCAGCAAGGCACAAAACTGTTTTTCGGCCATAGATTCACTCTCATAGGTTTGCTTTAGTTCAAGCTAACCTAGTTATACCACTGGGCATAGGAATTTACTCACTCAGTGACAATGAAAAGCTGGGCAGGCAAGTAAAGTAATGGAAGGATATCGGGATAAAGCGACATTGGCTTGCGCCGCATACGTGCTTTTTCAACTCGCCCTTGGGGAGCTTGTCAGCCACCCGATGACTACACCAACTTGTCTCGCCGTAGCATCACTATGCCATCGCCAATCTGGCTTGAACCCCAATGGTTGACACAGTTCTGAGCAAGTCAAACTTCTATAGGGAATGATATTACGATAGAAAGTAAAGCCCAGGCATAACTATGGGCAATCCCCTGGGCTCTGGGTTAAAATTAGGATAGGTTTGATTACAGCAAAAGAAGTGGCACCATGGAATACGAATTTCGGCGCAATTCACTGACGGGAACCGCAATGGCCCGCTTCAGTATGGAGCATCATGTACTGGGGCAATGGTTCTCTGAAGAGTTGGCGGATAACGCCGAGATCTGCACTCAGGTCAAACAGGCATTGGCGGATTTACAGTCAGGGCGCATTCGCGAATGGCAGTTGATTGGCCGGGATCTGACGCTGCAACTGGATCAGGAGCAGGTGCGGGTTTACGCCAATGTGCTCGAATTCGGTGAGAGTCAGGAGTTGGATGAGTCCCTCTCTCTTTATGATGCCGAGTCAGAAGCCTGGTGCGGCCTGGAAGACTTTCAGGATGTGCTTGAGAGTTGGTGTGACTTTCTGCACCAGAGCCGCTGAACAAGCGGCATTGGCAGCAATGAGAAGGGACGCAGTGGCGTCCCTTTTTCGTGGCTTAACGGTTGAGATAACGCACCGCCATTTCGGTGCGGGACTTGGCATTGGCCTTGCGAAGCAGGTTTTTGACATGCACCTTGACCGTGCCTTCGCTGATATGCAGTTCTTCGGAGATCACCCTGTTGCTCTGGCCTTCAGCCAGATGCTGCAGTATCTGCAACTCTCTCGGTGTCAGGCTATCGAGCCAGGCTTCCTCGTCGGCGGCATTTTTCAATTCAAACAGATAGTCTTCCACTTCGGCGCTGATCACTCGGTGGCCGGACATGGCTTCTTTCAGCTGCCCAAGCAGCAGATCGGGTTCGGTATCCTTGAGCAGGTAACCATCGGCGCCGGCTCGCAGCAAACGGATAACATCCTGTTTGGCATCGGAAACCGTCAGGATAACGATTCTGGAGGTGACTCCCTCCTGACGCAGGGCGTTCAGAGTATCGAGACCCGTCATGCCTTTCATATTCAGATCCAGCAGGATAATGTCCGGTTCGTTTTCGGCGGTAGCCGCCAAGGCGTCGAGCCCGGTACCGGCTTCACCGAAGAGACTAAAGTCAGGATCGGATGCCAGTAACTGACAGATACCGCGACGCAGTAAGGGATGGTCATCGACTACCAGAACTGAATAAGGTTTACCCATGATGTGGCTCCTGCTGAGGTGGGAAAGTCAGGACAACACTGGTGCCTCCCGACGCATTGCTGGAAAATTCAACCATACCCGAGAGGCGGCTGGCTCGCTCGTGCATTATCCCTATGCCGAAATGTTGATCCCTTTCCTTGATATGCGCCAGGCCTATGCCGTTGTCTTCGACACTGATAACCACCATGTTATCAGAGTTCTTTTCGCAGCTGATACAAATACGACTCGCATTTGCATGTTTAATGGCATTGAGGGTGGCTTCTCGGGTGAGCTGCAGAATATGAATATGTTGGTGCGCCGCCAGTAACTGTGGCGGCAGGCGATAGCTGAGTTCCAGCTCCGTGTCTGTTTGGCTGCGCAGTTGCTCCAGCATGGCCTCGAGGGCGTTGCGCAGATTGGGTTCTTTAACAGTCAGGCGGAAGGTAGACAGCAGTTCTCTGAGCTGGGCGTAGGCTGTGGTCACCCCTTCATTGAGTTCTTCGAGCTGTTGGGTCACCGCCGGGCTTTTGCAGCTCTGGTCGAGGCCTTTACGCAGCAAACTTATCTGGATTTTCAGGAAGGACAGCAGTTGCCCAAGAGAATCGTGTAGCTCCCTGGCGATAACCGCCCGCTCTTCCAGCAGGGCCAGCTGTTGGCGTTGTTCGGAGGCGTTGTGAATCACTATCGAGCGAGCCAGCATGATGGCGAAGTTTTCAAACAGGGGCACATTGATATCGTGCTCGCCTATCACTTCCAGAAAGCCGAGTTCCTGTTGTTCAAACTTGAGCGGAAACTGCATGGTCTGTCCGGATTGCGGCCAGATATCCTCGTCGGTGGCGATCACCTCCATGGCATCTTCATCCTGCTGAATAATCAGCCGCAGATGTTGCAGGTGCTCATACTCCTTGAGTTGCAGCAGCGACTGCCGCATCACCTCGAAATTGAGTTTGCCCGAATGCAGCAACACCAGATTGTCATAAAGAAATTTGAGCTCACGGTTGGCACGGGTCAACGCCAGGGTCTTCTCCTTCACCTGAGTTTCCAGGTTGCCGTAGAGAGTTGCCAGCTCCTGAGCCGTACTGTCGAGGGCATCGGAAAGAGCGCTGAGCTCAATATATTCCGTCTTCGGCATTTCGACGGCAAAGTTACCCTTGGAAATAGTGTTGGCCGATTCCATCATCTGTTGCAGCGGCACCACCACCTTGCGTTTGGTAAAGCGCACGGCGATAAAGGCAATCAGCAGCATCAACCCCAAGCCCACTATCTGGCTGACGGCCAGCAATCTTAGTTTGAAGGCGGCGTGGTGCTCCATCTCCAATACCAGCAAATCTATGGTATCGACAAAGTCTTTCAGCGAGGAGGCATAGTTGCGCGAGTCTTCCTGCTCTATGTAGTACTTCATGACCTTCCACTTGCTGATCACCAGTTGGTATTGCTGCCCGAGCCTGGCCGGCGATGACCAGTCCATAGAGCGTACCAAGGCATCTGAGTAGAGGGTGTTTTCAAATTCGCGAATTTTTTGCAGCGCTTCTTCACTGCCGGAGTTGGCATAAAACATCAGCCGGTAGCTCTGCATTCGCAGGGAGCCGGAAGCGTTGATCGCCCTGGCATCTCCCAGGCTGTAAGACAGATTGATAATGGCAAAAGTGGCCAGACCGCTTGAGAGCAGGATAAGGGTCAGCATTAAGCCTAAAATGGTAGAGGTCAAACTGCCTCGTTTCATGAAATATTCACTCACTTTTGCTAAGATTTCCTCAGTCCCTGCAGCATTACTCTCGATTATCGGAAAGAAAACGCGCCGATAAGATTGTCGAGAATAAAAAAGGACTTGGGTCTCAGAGTTCTACATTAGCCAGCGCTTGAATACATTAACAAGAGTACAAAAATGTGAACAACATCGCCTTCACATTTTGATCTGGCGCAAACTTCGCTCCGGATACCCCCTAAGAGGTATATTTTTGGCGTATTCAAGCGGCTACTTTTGACTTTGGAGATGTCGTGGTTATTGCAAATAACGATAAAGTAACACGGAGATGAGATGGTGAAAAAATTAAGCCAAAAATCCTTTGCACTCAGTGCATTGGTCGCGGCAAGCGTAATGGCTGCCGGTGCGTTTGCGAGTGACAAGACCGAGCCTCGCAACGAAGTCTACAAAGACAAGTTCAAAAATCAATATGCCAGTTGGCATGACACTGCAAAGAGTTCTGAAATTGTTGACGTATTGGCAGAAGATCCCAACCTGGTGATCCTGTGGGCCGGTTATGGTTTCGCCAAGGACTACAATGCTCCTCGTGGCCACATTTATGCCGTGACCGATGTGCGCAACACCCTGCGTACCGGTGCGCCAAAGAGTGCCGAAGATGGTCCAATGCCAATGGCTTGCTGGAGCTGTAAGAGCCCGGATGTACCTCGCCTGATTGAAGAGCAGGGTGAAGATGGTTACTTCACCGGCAAGTGGGCCAAAGGTGGCCCTGAAGTGGTTAACGCCATAGGTTGTGGCGATTGTCACGAGAAAGGTTCGCCCAAGCTGCGTTTGGGCCGTCCTTTTGCCGAGCGCGCCATGGAGACCCTGGGTACGCCATTTGATAAGGCTTCCCGCAAAGACAAGCAATCCATGGTTTGTGGCCAGTGTCACGTAGAATACTACTTTGAGAAAGTGGAAGGCCGTAAGGGCTTTGTTAAGTTCCCATGGGATCAAGGCACTACAGTGGAATCCATGGAAGCTTACTACGATGCCATCGAGTTTGCCGACTGGACTCACGCTCTGTCCAAGACTCCTATGCTGAAGGCACAGCACCCAGGTTATGAAACCTGGCAGCTGGGGGTTCACGGTAAGAACAACGTGACCTGTGTTGACTGTCACATGCCGAAAGTAACCAACGACAAGGGTCGTAAGTTCACCGATCACAAAGTGGGTAATCCGTTCGACCGCTTCGAAGAAACCTGTGCTCAGTGCCACACTCAGAGCAAAGAGTTTATGGAGAACCTGACTGCCGAGCGTAAAGCCAAAGTTAAAGAGCTGAAGCTGAAGGCTGAAGATCAAATCGTCAAGGCACACTTCGAAGCTGCTGCCGCCTGGAAAGCCGGTGCGACCGAAGCCGAGATGAAGCCAATCCTGACTGATATCCGTCATGCTCAATGGCGCTGGGATTATGCTATCGCCTCTCACGGTGTCGCGGCTCACGCTCCTGATGAAGCGCTGCGGGTACTGGGTACTGCGGTTGACAAGGCTGCCAATGCCCGGGTGAAACTGGCGCAGCTGCTGGCCAAGAAAGGTATCACAGAGCCTGTCGCTCTGCCTGATATCTCCACCAAGGCCAAGGCTCAGGCTGCTCTGGGTATGGACATGAAGAAGATGGTTTCCGACAAGGAAGACTTCAAGAAAAATGTTCTGCCTAAGTGGGATGCTGAAGCCAAGAAGCGTGAAGCAACCTACAAGTAACAGTCGTTAACATAACAAAATGAAAAATCCCCGCACCGCGGGGATTTTTTATCTTACAAGCCAGCAGTGGTAGCCAGTGAGTGATTACAGGCTTATTTGATCAGCTTAAGCAGAGCCTTAAAGCGTTCACCTTCTGCCTGATGTTGCAGTTCAAACAGTAAAGATTCGCTGTTGTTGAGCCTGGCTCCCTGCTGCTTCATCATCTCTATTCCCAAGCGTTTGTTGCTTTCACTGCGGGAGCTGACGGCATCGGCTATCAAGTGCACATAGAAACCCTGCTCGATAAGATCACCACAGGTTTGATAGACACAGACATGGGTCTCTATCCCGGCCAGCAGTACCTGTTTGCGGCCCGTGCTCAACAGTGCCTCACGGAACGCCGGGCAGTGCCAGCCACTGAAGTGATGCTTGGCAATCGGCGAAGTGGTCTTGGATAGCAGGGCAGCCAGCGACTCTGTCGTAGGGCCGAGCTTCTGTGGCAACTGTTCCAGCCAGAGCACTGGGATATCAAACAAGGCCGTGCCTTCTATCAGCATGGCCAGTTGTTGATGCAGCTGTTCACTCTTGTCCATTATCTGCGCCAGTTTGCCCTGAACATCCACTATGACCAGCACACATTCTTCCGCTTTTAACATCTTGTTCTCCTTTAGGTTGGTCTTAGGACAGGTGCAAACGAGTCCTTCTTTCTCTCCAGTCAACGACAGGACATTCAGTTAACGTCAGTACAGGGCTTAAGCCAATAGGCCTTAGGTCGTAGATGATTGCGCTTTTTTTGTGCGCATAAGCCTTACTTGCACTTAATTGGTGCATATCTGCAGCTCTTAACCTGGCCCGTAAAAGCTAACTCTTTATAAAACAAAAAATTAACATTTTGGCCTGATGCTTGAATTGCTTTTGGCATAACACCAATACAGCAAGGCGATTCTGGAGGTCTGGATGAAATTAGTCAGCGCAATCATTAAGCCGTTCAAGCTTGATGATGTCCGCGAAGCGATTGCGGGCATAGGCATTGAGGGGATGACGGTCACCGAAGTAAAAGGTTTTGGCCGACAAAAGGGGCATACAGAGCTCTATCGGGGAGCCGAGTATCAGGTGGACTTTCTGCCCAAGGTTAAGCTCGAGATTGCCACCAAGGCGGAGAATCTTGAGCACCTGCTGGAGGTCATCACCAACGCCGCCCATACCGGCAAGATAGGTGACGGCAAGATCTTTGTGACAGATCTGGAACAGGTTATCCGTATTCGTACGGGCGAAACAGACACAGAAGCGCTGTAAGGGGGAGAAGATGGAAGAACTGAGCAAATTGGGTACTACGGTCACAGAGCTGCGTTTTGCGCTGGACACCTTTTACTTTCTGATCTCCGGCGCGCTGGTGATGTGGATGGCGGCGGGTTTCGCCATGCTGGAGGCTGGGTTGGTGCGTTCCAAAAACACTACAGAGATACTCACCAAAAACATCTGTCTCTATTCAATCGCCTGTATCACCTACCTGATAGTGGGTTACAACATCATGTATGTGGACAATGGCGAGGGCGGCTGGCTGCCGAGCATCAGCACCTTGATAGGATCTCAAGCTGCTGACGCCGACCATGCGCTGGAGTCTGATTTCTTCTTCCAGGTGGTATTTGTGGCTACAGCCATGTCGATTGTTTCCGGCGCCGTGGCCGAGCGCATGCGCCTGTGGGCTTTCCTGGCATTCAGCCTGGTAATGACGGCAGTCATCTATCCGGTGGAAGGTTACTGGACCTGGGGCGGTGGTTTCCTTTCCGAAGCCGGCTTTGTCGACTTTGCCGGTAGCGGCATAGTGCATATGGCCGGTGCGGCCGCGGCCTTGGCCGGCGTCTTGCTGCTGGGGGCCCGTAAAGGTAAATATGGCGCCAATGGCCAGGTTAACCCTATCCCGGGATCCAACCTGCCGCTGGCAACCCTGGGGACTTTTATCCTCTGGATGGGTTGGTTCGGTTTCAACGGTGGTTCTCAGTTACTGGTCTCTGATGCCGAGAATGCCAGCGCCGTGGCCAAAGTCTTCGTCAACACCAATTCGGCGGCGGCCTTCGGCGCGGTATCTGCACTGATCGTCTGTAAGATGGTGTGGGGCAAGGCCGACTTGACCATGATACTCAATGGTACTTTGGCTGGTTTGGTGGCTATCACGGCCGATCCATTGTCGCCCTCTCTGCCTATGGCGGGTGTGATAGGCCTGGTAGCCGGCGGTTTGGTGGTGTTCTCCATCGTGGGCTTTGACCGCATCAAGGTAGATGATCCTGTCGGGGCTATCTCGGTGCACGGGGTCGCCGGTTTCTTCGGTTTGATGATGGTGCCTCTGTCCAATGCCGATGCCAGTGTGACAGGGCAACTGTTTGGCGCTGCGGTGATCTCTGCCTGGGTGTTCCTGGCGTCATTGCTGGTGTGGGGCGCCTTGAAAGTGACCATGGGGATCCGGGTGACCGAAGAGGAAGAATACAACGGTATGGACGCGTCGGATTGCGGTATCGATGCCTATCCTGAGTTTGTGACTGTCAAGAGCGCCAATTGATAAGCCAAGAACGCCAGTTGAAAGGCCAGGCACGCCAGCTGATAAGCCATGAGTGTTCTTGAGAGACCAGGCAAGCTTCCTTTATCTTTAAGCCATCTCTTGTGAGGTGGCTTTTGGTTAGAGCTGGCTTTGGGGTTACCGGCCTTGTTGTTACCTGGCTTGGGGGGAGTCGGCCAGGAAAAGCGCATTTTGCGGCTATGGCGCTTGATGACAGACGCTCTTGGGGGCAGACTGAAAGCAGAAACAGCCTGGAGCCTAAGGGGATGGCGATGAAGACTCTCAGTGTAATGAAGCTGACCGGTACTTTTCTCTGCACTTTGTGCAGCACCTTGCTGTGGCTTGGCAATGCCGAGGCAGGTCAAGTGGTGGTTCGTGATGCCAGTGAGCCCTTCGATGCCTTTGCCGTCAGGGATGAATTACTGCGTCAGCATGAGTGGCAGGAACTACTGCGCTCGCAGCAGCAACTGGAGATCCTCCGCAGCCTGCCTGCCATATGTGTTCCTTACATGCGCCCCTATCGCTACTTTTCCTGCGATGGCCATTTTTATCGCCCCTATCTTTACCGGCAACAGCAGCTCTATATAGGGATCCCCAAGCCGGGTTTCGAAGTTATCGCTCCCGGGAATGAAGGCTTGAACTAGGGGATATTCACATTTTGTCACCCTTTGGCGCGGCAGGAGTGGCCAGTCTGACTTAAGCTTTCAGTAAAGAAGCCTTAACTCAGGAGGCCTTATGTTCTCAGGCACTTTCTCAAGCGCTTTCTCCGGCTCTCTCACTCGTGTTCTCTCTGGCGCTCTATCCGCTACCATGTTGAGTCGCTTAATTGGTGCGGTTTTGCTGCTGCTATTTTGCGGTTGCAACAGTACCCCGGTGCCAAGCAAGATGGCCCTTGGCAGCCTGTTTCAGGATAACCAATTCAAAGAGGTTGGGAATATCCCCGAGCCCGCCGAATTATTCGCCTTGCCTACCGAGGCGGTGCAGTTGCTCAGAGGTGCCTATAGCCGCAGCGCACTCATCTCCAATCAGGAGTTGGCCCACGAGTGGTTGGCTGACTATATCCATGCCGACAAGGGCGGCTTTCGCTATCAGGACAACTACACCCGCACCGCCGCCGAAACCTTTCACGACAGGGCCGGAAACTGCATGTCACTGGTGATCCTGACGGCGGCCATGGCGCAACAACTGGGGATAGAGGTTGAATTTCGTGATGTGGAAGTGCCCCCGGTCTGGGATCGTCAAGGCGCCTTTTATCTGGTCAATGGTCATATCAACCTCAAGCTATACCCGCCCAAGAATAATCATGTCTTCCATGTCACCGAGCGTTCCATCCTGGTGGATTTCATGCCAGAGCGTGCTGTGCGCAGCTATAAGGTCAATAAGATCAGCCAAGGTACTGTGGTCGCCATGTATTACAACAATGCGGCGGCCGAGGCATTGATCAATGAGAATTGGGATCTCGCATACGGCTTGCTGAAAAAGAGCCTGCAACAGCAGAGTCTGTTTATTCCGGCGCTCAACAGCCTGGCGGTGCTCTATCGCGCCAGGGGCATGGAACAGATGGCCGAGCGGGTCTACCGCTATGCGTTGACGCTTGAGCCGGAAAACATGACTACCCTCTATAACCTGGCGGTCATGCTGAGCAGCCAGGACAGACTGGATGAATGGGCCGAAGTGCACAAGGTACTGGAGCTTGCCCGGATCCGTAATCCTTATTATTACTATGATATGGCGCAACAAGCCTACATGGATAGCCAATATGACGAGGCACTGAGTTGGTATCGAAGAGCGATTGAGAAGGCGGATTATCGTCACGAGTTTTACTTTGGTTTGTCTAGAACCTATTGGGCAAAAGGGGACTCCGACCGGGCGAAGAGCAATCTGCAAAAGGCGTTGGCGCTGGCCGGTGACGGCGAGCAGAAAAAACGCTATCAGGCCAAGTTGCATGCGATGGAAGGGCATTGATTCAAAAGCTTGGCTGAAAGAGTGGGGTTATAAAGGCGCAATTAGTTGCAGCCAAGCTGCAGAGTAAAAAGCCCGATGCTGACATCTGCATCGGGCTTTGTTGCTTTTGGGCTATGAGTTGCTTTCTGGCTATAAGTTTCTCTCTACCTGAAAGTTGGCCTTAAAGGGCATCTAAACTCAGCGCCTTATCACGGTAACTCAAGCGCACCATCTGCCCCATATCCTTGAGCTCAACTGCCCTGACACCATAGGGCGGCTTTAAGCCCGAATTTTGGATTAGCTCAAGGTTTAGAGGCAACTGCAGACTGTTTTGCTCTTGTGTCAGCCAGGCTGCGCTTTCACTCTGCAGTATGGCGATTTCCCGCCCCTGGGAGTCCATCCCTGTGAGTATTGCCGACACCCCAAAACGACCACTTTGGGCCAGCTCCAGCGTAAAGTTGAGGGCACTTGGCAGACCATTTTGCCAACCAACTTTGATTTCGGGTACCAGCCGCGCCGATGGATAGAACTGCTTGAAGGCGGTCTTGACTGTTCGTCGTACCAAGGTGTTATCCACCTGTGTCTCAATATCGACCACCAATTCACTGAAACCCGCATTGCTTGAGGGCATGGGCAGCTGCTCATTTTGCAGTCGCCAGCTGTTGCCACTTTGGCTGAGTTGCAGTGGGGTTTGCTCGCCGCTTGCTTGCTGCAGCCGGGCACTGGCCAAACGAGGTGAACCCATGGCCTTATCGTTCTCAAGCGCCAGCTCCAACTCGAGATGGGTGTTGGCCTCGAGTGATGATGGGGTGCTTAACTTGAGACGATAGGCAGACCCTTTCTCTTTGACATTGACGAGATAGTTGTCAGTGGCGGTCAGCGCTGCGGCGACCTGCAGGCGATAGAGACCGGGCTTGATATCTGAGCTCAGCAACAGGGCACTGGAGTCATCATCCATCCCGGCGCTGGCCAGAGACTCAGAGTCTACGGCGCGGCGGATAAGACGCTTGTTCTCAGTTTTGCCTGCGGCCGAGCTGAGTTGAACTGCGTCCGGAGCAATGCTCTTGGGGGCAGTCGGGGCGCCGCTGCTTTTATCCCAGCGAGGAGCCAGACGGATAACGCTGCTGCCTTGGGTTAATGGCAGCTCTATGCCCTGGTTAAGCTCGGCGCCTGTAACCATCAACCAGTATTCATCACTGCTGGCACTGGCGGTTTTGTCCGGCAGCTGGGCTTGATACTCCCCTGACAGCGCCCTGACAAAGCTGACATCTTCCCTGGAAGTATTCAAGGGCGGCAATTGCCCTGTATCTAGCTCTTCTGAAGCCTTGATATCGCTTGTCTGGGGCGGCACCATGGCCAAGGTCAGGCTTTTGGGCTGCTGGTTCTGTTCTACCTTGGCATCATCCTGGCAACCCGTGAGGCTCAGGAGTATCGCTGCCAGCAGCGGTGTCTTGCTGATATGCATCTTCATACTTACGTCCTCAGATATGATTGCGCAGAAGGGTGTCGAGATTAAAACAGGCCCGGCGGCTTTGATGGTGACTCAAAGGTTCTCTGTCACGGGTTTTCTGCTTATCGGTAAACCAGACACTGCCGGCGGCACTCTGGGAGCTGCACTCAAGAAAACCGTCGGAGCAGTTATCCAGCCAGTTTTGGGTAGTCTCCAACCCGACCTGGTACTGATAGCCGCCGCAATAGCTGTCGCTGTCCCAAACTGCCGACTCCACGTCCGAGCCGACAACAGCTTCAAAAGGCTTACCCAGAGAAGGGCGCCCGGCTGTGCCGTACAGCCATTGACTGTTGTATTGCGCCATCCAACCCACTTGCTGCTGTTTGACGGCATCGCTGTCGTAACCGAGCAGCCAGCCGAGACTGGTTTCAAACACATTGCCTTGAGTGACGGCATCGGCCAGTGGGGTACCGGCACTGGAAGGAGCCAGCGCTATCACTCGGCTGATGCTGTTGATCACAGCTGGATAACGCCCATCCCAGGTGGGATTGGACAAGACCCAGCGCACTATGTTGCCGCCATTGGAGTGGGTGATGAGGATCAGTTGATCCAGATTGCGGGCGTTGATAAAGCTCTGCAGCTGAGCGACCAGACAGCCGGCAGCGGCCTCATCCCACATATATTGTTCGAAGTCACAGTTGATGACCTGATAGTTACTCGGGGTGCTGATACCTTGACGAACTGAATCGACAAACTCGCGGGTCCAGTAATCGTTCAGGGCATCGGTTTGTTTTCCTGTTCCATGGACAAAGGCGACGCCGGTGGCGCCATGACTCAGGGAGCAGACACTACAAAGACCCAACATCATTAGGGTGGTGGATATTTTCATGTCGCATTTCTCTTGTTGATTGTCATTATTTTGTTGAACGGATAAGTATGCTCATCCACTAATTAAGCTAACTTCGATATGTTAAGGCGGCAAGACTTTATGCGGAATATTTGATTGTCTGAAGAGGGTTTAATGTGGGATTGTGTTTGAATTTCAGCTTTGACTTTATTTATCTGCTGCTTTTTCAGATAAATAAAGCCTGATGGAAAACTACTCGGGTTTGAATATTGTCAGTCATCAAACTGTGGTGGTTCGGCCAGAATACGCTCGGCAACTCCCTGCTCATAAAGCCACTCGATACCGGCGGTTATTTCGGCGGCTATCTCAGGATCCCGGCAAGCCAGAAAGCGTGGGGCCTCTTCGAACAGCGATACTTCCCTTACAGGAGGAAGTGAGTCCTTTTTCTCAGCAAGTTTTTGATAGTTATAGGCAAAAATTCGCCTTTCCAACACTATTGCCTCAACTCTATTACCCAGCAACATAGCCACCTGATTACTCTGATTGGCAATTTCACTGTAATCCGGATTCAGGCGGGCCATCTTGGCAAATTCCGCTCCCAGGTAATGGCTGGCATTTTGAAAGGCCGCCAGGCGCATATGGGCGAGATCGGCGACTTGCTCAATGATTCTCTGGTTATCGGCGAGCAGAAAGATGCTGTTTTGGTAACTGAGCAGGCTCGGGGTGTAGTGCATCCCTTTGAGTCCGGGCGGAGCATTGATAAGACAATCGACCTGGCCGGCCAACAGCAGCCGCAAGGCGCGTTTGGGGGGCGTAAAAGCGATATCTCCCAAGGTGAGTTGCCTGTGTTGCAAGGCTTGTTTCAGTAACTGGTATTGGATGCCGTTGTGGCGGTCTTCAGTAAAGAAAGGCGCGATGGAGAAACTGGTGGAAAAGGTCACCGACCGATTGGCCTGCGACTTGGCTTGGGCAAGAGGCATCAGCATGAGTACAGATAGCAGACAGAGTCGGATCACAGTTGGCCTTGGGTTACTGGGTATCAGGTGTAATTATAATTCGGTTCCTGGGGCCTATAGGCTGTTTGCCTGTTTTACTGCCCATTGGTTGCTGAACATCTCTTTCGTTTGCAATATCACACTTAAAGAATTTTTTATTAAATCATAAGATTGCCATACAAAAAACAATAAAAGGGCAGATTTGCCTGTAAACCCATATAAGTCAATTGCATTGGTTGAATATAACGGATAGATTGAAACTGTTATCCAAAACAAGAGATTCTTATCAATAGCCGGAGTAGTGTGACATTTATGTATTACCAGAATGATGATGTACGGATTAATGAAGTTAAAGAGTTACTGCCACCGATAGCCATTCTGGAACGATTTCCGGCAACCGAGCGCGCTTCCTCAACTGTCTTTAAGGCCAGGGAAAATATTCACAGAATTCTTCAGGGACAGGATGATCGCCTGCTGGTGGTGATAGGGCCATGCTCTATTCACGACCCTGAAGCTGCGTTGGAGTATGGTGCGCGTCTGGCCAAGCTCAGAACGGCCTATCAGGATCAACTGGAAGTGGTGATGCGGGTTTATTTTGAAAAACCCAGAACGACAGTGGGCTGGAAGGGGCTGATTAACGATCCATACATGGATAACAGCTTCAAGCTCAACGACGGCCTGAGAACTGCCCGCAAATTGCTGCTCGAATTGAATGACAACCAGGTGCCAACCGCGGGTGAGTTTCTCGATATGATTACCCCGCAGTATATGGCCGACCTCATGTGTTGGGGCGCCATCGGAGCCCGTACCACAGAGTCCCAGGTTCATCGGGAGTTGGCATCGGGCCTCTCTTGCCCTGTGGGATTCAAAAACGGTACAGATGGCACCATCAAGGTGGCGATAGATGCCATTGGGGCCGCCAGTGCGCCACACCATTTCCTGTCTGTGACCAAGTTTGGCCATTCGGCGATTGTGTCAACCAAGGGGAATGATGACTGCCATATCATTCTGCGCGGTGGACGCGAGCCCAACTACAGCTCGGCCCATGTGGCCCAGATATGTTCTCAGCTTGAGAGTGCCGGTCTGAAACCCAAGGTGATGATTGATTTCAGCCATGCCAACTCCAGTAAGGACTTCCGGCGTCAGATGTTGGTCGCTGAAGATGTTTGCGGCCAGATTGCCGCCAAACAGCAGGCAATTTTTGGGGTGATGGTGGAGAGTCATCTGGTGGAAGGACGTCAGGATCTCAAACCCGGACAGCCACTTTGTTATGGCCAGAGCATTACCGATGCCTGCATAGGTTGGGATGATACAGAGAGACTGCTGTCAATGCTCAACGACAGCGTGCTTAAACGCCGTCAGGGTTGAATGTTTCTACTACAAAAATAAAGGCGCCATCGGCGCCTTTATTTTTGGGCTTGCTGTGCCAAATATTCGTTGGCTTTGGCCAGACTGCCAAAGGAAGCTATCAGGTTGTTACGGCCTTTTTCCTGGATCTCGGGGTTGCCTGATTCGATCATCATCCATACCCAGGTTTGGATCAGCGGCAGGGGCGGGTATTGAACTTTTGAATCCAACATAAGATTTCCTTCAAAATATACGGTAAAAATCGGTGCGGGCCGGTTTGTTTGACATTTTTTGAACACTTGTTGCTGCCCGTACTCAATAGCTGGAAAGAGTACCAAATTCTTTTTTCATGCATAACCATCTTTCGCTTCTTTGAGGTGATTTTGGCGATAAAAATTCCGTTACTAGTCATTTAGTCTAGGTCTAATGTTATTTTTGTCATTCTAAAGTGCTAGTTGCTGTGATTATTTCCGAGTGGGCAGCCAAACAGATCGCAGACTTGAGTCCTGGTCACTGCTACACTCGAGTCACTCTTTTCCCCTGGCAAGATGTATGCGTCCAACTCTCTACTTTGAAGGTCCCGTCGATAAGCTCAACTGGCAAGTGCTCAAACTTCTCTGGCCCTATCTGCTGGAATACAAGGGCCGGATTATCCTGGCGCTGTCGTGTCTTGTTGTGGGAAAGCTCGCCAGTGTCGGCTTGCCTTTCCTGCTGAAGCATTTGGTAGACGGCCTTGGCGGCGAACAAACGGCGCAGCTGTTGGCCGTGCCCTTGGCGTTGGTTTTGGCTTATGGCGGCTTGAGATTGGTTAATGCACTCACAGGGGAGATCAGGGATACCCTCTTTGGCAGGGTAACAGAGAGAGCGATACGGCGCCTTGGGTTGCAGGTATTTGAACATCTGCACCGGCTGGATCTTGGGTTCCATCTCGACAGACGCACTGGCGGATTATCGAGGGACATAGAGCGCGGCACCAGCGGCATCAGTTTTCTGATGCGCTTTATGGTGTTCAACATAGTGCCTACCTTGCTGGAAATCCTGATGGTAGTGGCCATTTTGCTGTGGAATTACGGCATCTGGTTTGCGCTGATTACCTTCTGCTCCGTGTTGGCCTATGGCATGTTCTCTGTGATAGCCACCGAGTGGCGCACCGCCTATGTACGTGAGGCGGCAAAGGCCGACTCTGTATCCAATACCCGTGCTATCGACAGTTTGCTTAACTATGAAACCGTCAAGTACTTCAATAATGAAGCCTATGAGGCGAATGAGTATGACAAGGCTTTGGCGGATTGGGAGGTGGCCAAACGCAAGAATCGCCTGTCGCTGTTTGCTCTCAATGCCGGTCAGGCCACAATTATTGCTGTTGCCATGACCTTGATGCTGGGGCTCGCGGCTTTTGAAGTGACCCGGGGGCAGATGACAGTGGGTGATTTTGTGTTGATCAATGCCTTTATGATGCAACTCTTTATGCCGCTCAACTTCCTGGGTTTTGTGTATCGTGAGATTCGTGGAGCCTTGGCCAATATTGAAAGGATGTTCTCGCTGCTGGATAAGACTCCGCTGGTAAAAGATAACCCAGTGGCCAAGGATATCGTGCCGACAGAGGGCAGAGTCAGTTTTGACTCGGTTGGCTTTGGCTATGGTGACAGGGAGATACTCAAGGGCGTGAGTTTTGAGATAGAACCCGGGCAGAAGGTGGCTGTAGTGGGTGAAAGCGGCGCCGGTAAATCGACGTTGGTACGCTTGCTGTTCCGTTTTTACGATGTCAGCCAAGGGGCGATTCGGGTCGATGGTATAGATATTCGCGACATGACCCAAGATGCACTGCGCCGGGCCATCGCCATAGTGCCTCAGGATACAGTGCTGTTTAACGATACTCTGTTTGAAAACATTCGCTATGGCCGCCCCGATGCTTCTGACGCCGAGATTTGGCAGGCGATAGAGTTGGCCCATCTGAAGCAGTTTGTTGAGACATTACCACAGCAGGCTCAGACCAAGGTGGGTGAGAGAGGCATGAAACTCTCCGGCGGTGAAAAGCAGCGAGTGGCTATTGCCAGGGCGATATTGAAGCGCTCGCCGATACTGATCTTCGATGAAGCCACCTCGTCACTGGACAGCCGCTCCGAGAGGGCTATTCTCAAGGCGCTCGATGAAGTTGCCAAGGGCCATACCAGTCTGGTGATTGCCCACAGGCTGTCGACTGTGGTGGATGCCGATAAAATCTTAGTGTTGCATCAAGGTCGGTTGGTTGAGTCCGGCACCCACGACCACCTGTTGGCCGCCGATGGATATTATGCTCGTTTGTGGCGGATCCAGCACACAAAACAGGCAGGTGAGTCGGTGCAAGTTCAGCATTGATTCAGGCTGGCTGCCGCATACTTGATGCTCCGAAGTAGCGTCAGCCTGGGGGCAGCACAGATGGAAAACATTGTATTGCAGGTCAATATCGAAGGAATGCAGGACAAAGTCCGTACAGACTGGAACAGTTTGGCAGATAATCTGAAAAAGCGGGGTATGGACGAAGTTGCCCTCAATCAACTGCATACTGAGTTACGTGCTGGACTGAGAGTTTCCACCCGCGGCCTGACTCTGTCTATGGTATCTGCGGAAACCTTTAATGCGGCGTTGGAAGGGATTATCAGTGAGTCAAGAAAGCAGGCTCAGTCGCAAGGGGTTTTGCGCAGCTGAGCCTGAGTTGATCCTATTTCTTGGTTTGGTTGCGGTCGGCTTGCCAGCCGTCGCACAGTAGGTTGAAACCATTTTTCGCTTCGTTTACCGGCGTCAGTTCAGTTATTTTACCGCCGCGATAACAGAGCATCTCTCCCTCAATCTCAATCAAACGGCTGCAATTCTTGCAGCTGAGCGATGCAGTTTTGCTCGTTTCCGGCTTGGGGACCTGACTGACAAATGTCATTTTCACTTCAAAATCCTCTGGAAGTGGCAAGTCTTGACTAGGAGTAAGATCTTACCACTTTTGTGACATAACGCACAATCTACCCACTATTATACTTTAGTGACAGCTAAATTATCTTTATTGATCGAAGTGAGCGTAATATTTATCCAAGGACACAGACAGACCATTTTGAGTGACGACTCTGACATGATGTGGCTTGAGCTGTCTTGGGTCACTGACTCCACAGGAATGGGCCAGCATCCCCAGGTCATGGTGTAATGCCTTGTTGTAGTTGGCGACTCGGGTGGATTTGTCTCTGGGATCCAAACCCTGTTGCAGCTTCTTGTTGTGGGTGGTTATCCCGGTAGGGCAGGTATCCTTGTTGCACTGCAATGCCTGAATACATCCCAGCGCAAACATGTTACCTCTGGCAGAGGCGATGAAGTCTGCGCCAAGAGCCAGTGCCCAGGCGACTCTGGAAGGGGTGATCAGCTTGCCCGAGGCAATCACTTTAATCCTCTGCTTCAATCCATGGCGGCGAAGATGATCCACCAGCAATGGCAGACTCTCTTTCAGCGGCAGGCCAACGTAATCCATCAGAGTTTGCGGCGCCGCGCCTGTGCCGCCATCGGCGCTGTCGAGGGTGAAGAAGTCGGGAGCCGATTCATGGCCGCGTTGGTTAATCTCTTCCAGAAAATCTTCCAACCAGTGGATATCACCCAAGACTGCCTTGATCCCTGTGGGTTTGCCTGTCACTTGCCTGACTCTGGCTATCATGTCGAGAATGTCGCCGACATGGTGAAATTCAATATGACCATTGGGACTGATGGAGTCCTGTCCGACAGGGATGCCGCGAATGGTGGCTATCTCTTCGGTTACTTTCACCCCGGGAAGAATTCCGCCTTTGCCTGGCTTGGCTCCCTGACTGAGTTTGATTTCGAACATCTTCACCTGAGAGTGAGCGGCCACTTCCCTGAGCTTGTCATCATCCAGGTGGCCTTCGGCATTGCGAACACCGTATTTGGCGGTACCTATCTGAAACACCAGATCGCAATTTCCCTTGAGATGGTGGGCGCTGAGGCCGCCTTCCCCTGTGTTGAGCCAGCATCCTGCCTGCGCCGCACCATGGGAAAGGGCGGTAACAGCCGGGCGGGAGAGGGCGCCAAAGCTCATGGCGGAAATATGGCAAATGGCGCTGGTGGAAAAGGGATGTTCACAGTCCGGGCCAATAACCACAGGCGTTGGTGGCACAACGTCTTGATCCAGCGTTGGGAAGGCCGTATTCATAAACATGATACTGCCGTTGGCTTCCAGTGGCCTGGTGGAGCCGAAGGCTATGGTGCGATCAACATTTTTCGCCGCCCGATATACCCAACTACGCTCGGCGCGATTAAAGGGAAGTTCTTCCCGATCGAGGGCAAAAAAGTACTGGCGGAAGAATTCGCCCATTTTCTCGAAGAAATATCTGAATCGGCCTACAACAGGGTAGTTATGCCGCACCGCCTGCTTGGTTTGCATCACATCGGCGATATACATGTAAGTGATCACCAAAAGCCCTAAGCCGACGACTATCAGAAACAGGCCGGAAAACAGTTCCAGCCCCCACATAAACCAGTTTTGCTCGCGCATCTTCTATCCTTATTGACTGCCAAAGTGGGTGGTTACCAGGCCTGTGGGCCCCTGTTCTCCCAAGGTGAGAATAAACAGTTGGTCGTATTGCTGCTCATTCAGGCTAACCAGGGGGCCACCCAGAGCCTTAATGATGGCCGGTACTGTATTGCTGTGGCCGGCGATCAGCACATTGCCTTGGCTGGCTTTAACCGCATCAGCTATGGCATTGATGTGAGCCTCCAAGCCGGCTTTGGCTGGAAACACTTCTATCCTGAGTTGTTTGGCTGTTGCAATCGGCGCCAGGGTTTCCTGAGTACGGCGAAACTCACTCGACATTAGCCTTTGTAGTTGGGTGTCCCGTAATGCCTCGGCTAGAGCCTCGGCTCGCGCTTTACCGGCGGCTGTCAGCCCGGGATCGGTTCCCTGGGCTTTTTCCGCGTGCCTAACCAGAAATATGGTTTGATTGGTGTCAGCGGCAAGGGATGGCAAGCTAAAAAACACAGAAAGACAAAGCAGTAGGAAAATTCTTACCATTTTTATTTCCTATCAAATACTTAAATAGCATGCGGGATCATAGCTCAGACTATCGGTCTGGGTAAACAATCGCTAAACTAATTACTGAACTGGTCGATAATTAACCTGAGATACGCTTTTCATACGAGGAAACCAAGATGGAAATCCGCAATCATGGCGCTCAGGTATCTGAGGTGGCCAAGGACAAGACCCAACAACTGGACGGGAATCATGGCAAGGCGGTATCTGAAGTCGCCAGCAGCAAGAGCACCCGCCATGTCAGCCAGCAGTTGATGAATAACGCTATTCTGGCGGCGCAGGAGGAGGTAAGCCTCAATAGCGGCAACGAACCCATGAGTCTCTTATATCGCGCCGCGATTGAGGCCATCAATGAAGAACTGGCACCTTACATGGGGGAAAATGCCCTGCAGCAGGTGCAGGATCAGCAGATAGATACTTCTCCCGAGGCCACGGCCGACAGAATTGTCAGTTTTGCCACTCAGTTCTTCAGTGTCTACCAGCAGCAAAATTCCAGCATGGACTTTGACAGTCAGCTGTCCGGTTTTATGGACGTTATAGGCGGCGCCATAGATCAGGGCTTTAAAGAGGCGACGGATATTCTCTCCGGGCTCAAGGTGCTGGAAGGCGATATCAAGGCCGGGGTAGATGAAACTTACTCCCTGGTACAGCAAGGGTTGCAGGCATTCAGAGACAGCTTTAGCACAGAGCAGGAATAATTGAGCTCACGCGAAACCTTACCTGCAGATAACACCCCTCACTATGAGGGGTTTTTGTTGGCTGAATATGGAGTTATGCTGCAATAATCGTCTTGTGTTACCTAAGGAGAAGCTATGTGGACTGAAGGCCGGGTCATTGAGCGTATCGATTGGAACAGCAAGTTATTCAGCCTGAGGATAGCCGCCGAGATAGCGCCGTTTATTGCCGGCCAGTTTATCAAGCTCAGTCAGGTGCGGGATGATAAACGTATCGCCCGGGCCTATTCTCTGGTGAATGCCCCCGGGACTGACTATCTTGAAATACTGGCGGTGGCGGTAGATCAAGGCCAGTTGTCGCCAGACCTGCAATCTTTGCAGCCGGGTGACAGTATTAGTGTGACAGACAAAGCCACCGGCTTTATGACCCTGGATGAGATCCCTAAAGGGGAATTACAGGGGCGCCACCTGTGGTTTTTGGCAACAGGTACTGCTGTGGGGCCGTTTCTTTCCATGCTGGATACTCAGGAGCCTTGGCAACGGTTTGATAAAGTGGTTCTGGTTTACGGGGTAAGAGAAGTGCAGGATCTCGCCTATCTCGATAAGATCCGCGGCTATCAACAGACCTATCACGAGCAATTTGTGTTTGTGCCCAGTGTCACTCGTGAAGACTTTGACGGTGCGCTGCGTTATCGCATCCCGGATGGGTTGCAAAGCGGTGAGATAGAGGCCAAGGCCGGGCTGAGCATAAGTGCAAAGGACTCGCAATTGATGCTTTGTGGTAATCCCGGAATGATCCAGGGGGCTACGGCGGCACTTATCGATAAAGGCTTGGCCAAAAACCTGCGCCGGGCCCCCGGACAGATAACAGTCGAAAAATACTGGTAACAGGAGAGTCTGGATGCAGCTCTATTACTCTACAGCTTCGCCTTATGCCCGCGTGGTCAGGGTCATTGCCCGCGAGCTGGGTTTGGCGCTGGATGAAAAGCTGGTCAATCCCTTCGATAACAGTGACGAGTTACTGTCAGTTAACCCCTTGGGGAAAATTCCCTGTCTGCTTTTGGACGATGGCGCCGCAATGTTCGACAGCGAAGTCATTGTCCGCTTTCTGGACGACAAATTCGGCCAGGATCGTTTCTTTGGGCCATCCAGAAACTGGGCCTATGAGTGTCAGTTCTCACTGCTCAAAGGCGCGCTGGATAGCGCCGTTGGCTTAAGGCAGGAACAGATGCGTGAAGAGGAGGGGGTTCGTTCTCCTTTCTGGAGCGGCCGTTTCGAGCAGGCCCTGCTCAGAGCCTTGATGGAGGTGGAGCGTCAGGGAATCATCGCGAGCGGTCCACTCGATGCCAGGCAGGTGCTGCTATTGGTGCTACTCGAATACCTTGATTTTCGTCATCCGGATCTCGATTGGCGTAAAGTAGTGCCAGCCCTGGCACACTGGCAGGAATCTGCGTCACTCAGGCAGAGTTTCCGAGATACTCGTCCTAGATGATTTCTCGGTAATTTGCGGTTTGGCCAAGTCGGAGTAACGCCTGCCCTTGGGGTTGTCCCTGCGGTTGGTTTCACCGAAGGCACCGTAGAGATCATGGCTCATGCCATAATCCAGCCGTCGGTCGCTGAAGGGAACCCTTCTATCTTCATGATGTTGATACTTGCAGTCGCATTGGCTGCAATCGCACTCAGGCAAGGGAAGCCTGGGCGCCTCCTTCGACAAAAAACGCTTGCCTTCAAGCGCTCTTATCGCCTGGCAGGCAGTTGGTGTCAACATTATGGAGACACAGTGATACTGCTTTTCCTGCGGCGTAACAGGTTTGGCCAGCCGTCGCTTTCCTGGCCTTAATCTGTGGCGGAACAGAAACAATATCAGTAGCAAAGACACCACAGCCAGCAAGATTTCCAACATATCCAAGGCGTTTTCCCCCTCGCCATGCATGGGTTTTAAGGTTCAGTTTAGTTTAGTTTGCGACAATTCGGCCGATTCCAATCGCTTTGCTCCCAGCCGCTGCCATTCTGTCTATTTCATTTGTATTCCCCTTGCCAGAATTTTTGCACTAGGCTGAAAACAAAGTGGATTAGAAATAGTTCTCATTAAATTACTCATCCCAATATGGAGTGCCGAAGAATATGAGCTACAAAACAGGTCTGATACTTTGCAGTGCGTTGGCCGCATCCAGCGTGACGCTGCCGGTGGCCGCCGCCGGTGAGGTGACGGTTTATTCCTATCGTCAGGAGTTTTTGGTCAAGCCCATTCTGGATGACTTCAGTCAGGCTACCGGGGTGAAGGTTAATTTTGTGTTTGCCAAAGATGGCATCGCCGATAGATTGGCCCGTGAAGGACGCTTATCACCGGCGGATCTGGTGCTGACGTCTGACTTTTCCCGTTTGCAGGAATTGGTGGACAAGCAGTTGGTCACACAGGTGGAAAGTGACGCGCTCAAGCAGAATATTCCGGCCCAATACCGGGATCCCGAAGGAAACTGGTACGCCCTAACCATGAGGGTGCGTAATCTCTATTCCAGCAAGGAGCGCCTCGGGCCGCTGGCGATCAACTATGAAGACCTGGCCGATGCCCGCTACAAGGGCAAGGTTTGTATGCGTAGTGGCAAGCATCCCTACAATATAGCGCTGGTGGCCTCCATGATAGCCCACCACGGTGAAGCCGATGCCAAGAGTTGGCTTCAGGGACTGAAGAGTAACTTGGCCCGTAAGCCTCAGGGTAACGACAGGGCGCAGGTGCAGGCGGTGAAAGAAGGCTTGTGTGATATCGCCATCGGTAACAGCTATTACTATGGCAAGATGCTGCAAGACCCCAAACAGCGGCCATGGGCTGAAGCGGCGGTAATCAACTTCCCGAACCAGGAAAATCGCGGTGCCCATATCAATGTCTCGGGTATGGCGCTGGCCAAGCATACACCTAACTCGGCCGATGCCCTCAAGTTGATGGAGTATCTGTCTTCGGATGCCGCCCAACAGAGTTATGCCGAGGTCAATATGGAATATCCGGTCAAGGTCGATGTGCCTGTCTCAGAACTGGTGGCATCCTGGGGTGACTTCAAAGCCGATGACTTGCCTGTCTACAAATTGGCAGAGCACCATCAGGCGGCGCTGAGACTGCTCGATGAGGTTAAGTTTGATCTCTGAGCTTGAATGCGTTTTTGCAAAGGTTGTAGGGGAATAGCGGTGATCCTGACCTTCTCCAAGGGCTGGTCGTGGGCGGGGTTTACCGTCTGCGGCCTTATGGTGGCGCCTTTGCTGGCGCTGGTCATGCAGGCGTTCGAACCGGGTGAAACCCGCTTTGGGCAGATGTTTGCCACTGTGTTGCCGTCATACATAGCCAATACCTTCTGGCTGATGTTGGGGGTGAGTGTCGGCAGTCTGCTTTTGGCGGTGCCGGCTGCCTGGCTGGTGGCGCGCTGTGAGTTTCGGGGCCGGCGCCTGTTCCAGTGGGCTCTGTTGTTGCCGCTGGCCATGCCGGCCTATATTGTCGCTTATGTGTATACCGATTTACTGGATTATGCCGGGCCTGTGCAGCGGTTTTTACGCGCAAGTTTTGGTTGGCAATCGGTAACCGACTACTGGTTTCCCGATATTCGAACTCTGGGCGGCGCCACAGTGATGTTGTCGCTGGTGCTCTTCCCCTACGTTTACCTCTTGGGGCGCACTGCGTTTCTGGAGCAATCCTTAAGTTTGCAGCATGCAGCCAAGGTGATGGGCTGCTCGCCATGGCAGAGTTTCTGGCGTTTGTCGCTGCCAATGGCGCGCCCGGCGCTGGCGGCCGGTGTCGCCCTGGTGGCCATGGAAACCATGGCTGACTTGGCGACGGTCAATTATTTTGCGGTATCCACTCTGACCACGGCTGTTTACGACACCTGGCGAGCCTATGGTGACTTGGCGGCCGCGGCTAAAATTTCGCTATTGATGTTGCTTGGTGTCTTTACTCTGTTTGCGCTGGAGCGTATGGCGAGGCGCAAACAGCAATTGTTTCAAAAGCAGCTGTTGCTGGAGGCGCCAGAGCCTTACCGGCTCAAAGGTTGGCGTGAGTGGTTGGCGCTCGGCTACTGCTCGCTGTTGCTGCTGTTGGCCTTTGTTTTGCCATTTGTCATTCTCGGCAGTTACGCCTTGGATTACTGGCAACAGAGCTGGAACAGTGACTTTTGGCAGTACAGTCTCAACAGCCTAACAGTCGCCGCCATCAGCAGTGTATTGTGTTTGCTCTTGGCTATCCTCTTGATGTTCATTCGCCGCCTGAGCCCGAGAAAGTGGGACATGTTGCCATCCCGTCTGGTCAGTACCGGCTATGCACTGCCGGGCACAGTGCTGGCGATTGCCGTGCTTATTCCGCTGACCTGGCTTGATTTCAGAATCGATGATCTCTATGCCCTGTTCGAGCGCCAAGGCCCGGGGCTGCTGTTCACCGGCAGTATCGCCGCCCTGGTGCTGGCGTTTTGTATTCGCTTTGCCGCCATCGCCATCGGCAGCATAGAGAGCAGTTACAAACGGTTGTCGCCTTCTCTCGACATGGCGGCCATCAGCCTGGGCAAGACACCGGGTAAAGTACTGGCATTAATCCATCTGCCACTGCTGCGCAGCGGTATTTTTGCCGCTCTGCTGCTGGTATTTATCGAGGCGATGAAAGAGTTGCCGGCTGCCTTACTGCTAAGCCCTGTCGGGTTTCACAACCTGGCTACCCAAGTGTTCCAATACGTCTCCGATGAGCAGTTGGAGCAGGGGGCGCTGGCGGCTATTGTCATTGTGTTGGTGGGGCTGGTGCCCTTGATTTACCTCAACCGTTCGCTGGAGCAAAACAACTGATGTCGACCCTGAGTGTCAAGCAACTCCACAGCCATTATGGCGCCCTGCAGGTGCTCAAAGGGCTGAGCATTACCTTGCAAGCCGGTGAAATTGCCGCCCTGCTCGGACCCAGTGGTTGTGGTAAAACGACTCTGCTCAGAGCCATTGCCGGACTGCAGCCGGTCTCCGCCGGTGAAATTCATATCAGCGGCCGTGCAGTAACCACGGATAAGCTACAGGTTCCGGGAGAGGAGCGTGGCGTGGGGATGATCTTTCAGGACTATGCCCTGTTTCCCCACTTGACGGTCGCGCAGAATATCCTCTTTGGTGTCAAGGGATTGAACAAGGCGCAGCGTCTGAGCCGGCTCGAGGAGATGCTGGATTTGGTCAAGCTCCCGGGGCTTGCTGAACGTTATCCCCACGAGTTGTCCGGCGGTCAACAGCAAAGGGTGTCGATTGCCAGGGCGCTTGCCTATGAGCCTGAACTGCTGTTGTTGGATGAACCCTTCTCCAACATAGATGCCCAGGTCCGCGGCGAGCTGATGCTGGAGATTCGTGCGATCCTCAAGAGCCGTAACGTCAGCGCCGTATTTGTGACCCACAGTAAGGATGAAGCCTTTGTTTTTGCCGATACCCTGGCGCTGTTTGAAGATGGAAAAATAGTGCAGCAAGGCAGTGCTGAAACTCTCTATGCCAACCCGGTCAATCGCTATGTGGCGGACTTTCTCGGCAGCGGTAATTATCTTAAGGCCCTGGTCAGCTGCGAACACTGTGTCGATACTCAAATCGGTCGACTTAAAAGCTCTTTGCCCCATGGTTTGCCACTGAACTGGCAGGGCGAGTTGTTGCTGCGGCCACAGCAGTTGGAGTTACGACCCGACGAACAGGGCCTGGCCGTGGTTACCGAGCGGCGTTTTCTGGGCAATGTTTGCCATTATGATGTGCAGCAAGAGGGCGTCATACTCGAGGTTCGTAGTCATCAGGTACAGTTTTCTCCAGGGCAGAGAGTCAGGCTGTCGGCACTGGAACATCCGTTGGTGTTGTTCGGTAATGGCTGTTAACAACAATTGTTTCATAAGTTTGCTGTGGGTGATAATTTGTTTGTCTCTGTGTTATACCAAGCAATCGGTTTGATTGAACTCATCATAGGTATTCACTGAACCCCGGACTCGCCCATGCGCCGCTCCGGGATGAGAGCGGAGGCGAGATGCATAACTACAGCAATAATAAAATGCAGGACGCACAAGGGATACGGAATATCAGCAACAACTCATGTCGTCAGCTGTTACTCGGCGTCATCGGGAGTTTGGCTGTTTTCTGCAGCACGGGAAGCATGGCGATGGACAGAATCACGGGCGCGGCCTTTGCGAGCCGCTCTGAAGTCTATGCGGTCAATGGCATGGCGGCAACCAGCCAACCACTGGCGACTCAGGTGGCGGTCGATATTCTTAAGCAAGGAGGCAGTGCCGTAGATGCCGCTATTGCTGCCAATGCCATGCTGGGGTTGGTTGAGCCTACGGGTTCAGGCATAGGCGGCGATCTTTTTGCCATTGTCTGGAGCGCCAAAGAGCAGCGGCTCTATGGGCTCAATGCGTCTGGCCGCAGTCCGGCTTCTTTGTCGCTGGAGATGCTCAAGGCCAAAGGGCTTGAGCATCTGCCGCCTTATGGGCCTTTGCCCGTATCCGTGCCCGGTGCCGTGGATGGCTGGTATGAACTGCATGACAAGTTCGGCAAATTGCCCATGAAGGATAACCTGGCACCGGCTATTCATTATGCCCGTGAAGGATTTCCGGTTTCCGAGCTCATAGCCTTCTATCTGGCTCGCAGCGGTGACAAGCTGGCCAAATACCCGGGGTTTAAAGAAACCTATATGCCAGGCGGCCGCATGCCGGCCGTCGGTGAATTGTTTCGAAACCCAGCTTTGGCAAACAGCTATGAAAAAATTGCCAAGGGGGGCCGGGATGTCTTTTACAAAGGAGAGATAGCCCGCAGTATTGCCGCTTATATGCAACAACAGGGCGGTTATCTTTCCTATGAAGATCTCGCTTCTCACAAGAGTGAGTGGGTCGAGCCTGTATCGGTTAATTATCGGGGCTATGATATCTGGGAGCTGCCGCCCAACGGCCAGGGAATAGCGGCACTGCAGATCCTTAAAACCCTGGAGCCATTTAATCTCAAGGCCATGGGGCTGGACAGCGCCGAATATGTGCATCATTTCGTGGAAGCAAAAAAGCTGGCGTTTGCCGACCGAGCCAAGTTCTACGCCGACATGGACTTTGCCAAAGTGCCGGTAGCCTCACTTATCTCCAAAGAATACAACTACGCCAGAGCCAAGCTTATCGATGCTGACAAAGCCGCCGCCAGTGTTGAGCCGGGTAATCCCAATCTTTTACACGGTGATACCATCTATCTCACTACCGCTGATAAAGAAGGCAATATGGTGTCTCTCATCCAGAGCAATTATCGTGGCATGGGCTCAGGCATGACGCCTCCGGATTTGGGATTTGTGTTACAGGACAGGGGCCAGCTGTTTGATCTCACTCCCGGGCGTGCTAACTCCTATGCACCGGGTAAGAGACCGTTTCATACCATAATTCCGGCCTTTGTCACCAAAGATGGCAAGCCTTGGCTCAGCTTTGGCGTCATGGGGGGAGCCACCCAACCCCAGATGCACGCTCAGATCATGATTAATCTGATTGATTTTGGCCTCAACCTGCAGGAGGCGGGCGATGCTCCAAGAATACTGCATACAGGTTCTAGCCAACCGACCGGCGAGCAGATGACAGATGGCGGTTATATCAGTCTCGAGTCGGGCTTTTCCATGGAGACCCGCCGTGAGCTGATGAAAAAGGGGCATACTTTGAGTGATTCTCTCGGAGCTTTTGGTGGTTATCAGGCCATAGGCGTCAATGTTGAAAGCGGCGTTTATCGGGGAGCGTCCGAGTCCCGAAAAGACGGGCAGGCATCAGGTTATTGAAAGCAATCGGCAAAAACGTGCGTGAGCTAATTCAAATTAATGCTCAAGTTGCGGATAATAAGGCCGAAGATGAATTAATCTGAAAGGGTAGATTGCAAATGGATACACAGGTTATGCCACGGGAACAACTGGGAATCTGCGCTGAGGGAAATCTGCACAGCGTTTATCTGATGTTCAATGCCAACGAAGGCGGAGAGTCACAACTGCGTCCTTGCCTGGCCAATGTCGCCCAGTATTTGTATGAGCTGGCAGATCAGTATGCCGACAGTGCCTTTAACGCCTTTGTGGCGATTGGTGCCAACTTTTGGGATCACCTCTATCCGGGAAGCAGACCGGCTGAACTCAGGCCGTTCCCTGCTATGGAGTCGGGTAACCGGGATGCGCCGGCGATAGAGTTCGATATTTTTATTCACCTGCGTTGTGATCGCCTGGATATTCTTCATCTGGTAGCCAATGAGGTCAACGAAATGCTGGAAGGGTTGGCTGAACTGGAAGAGGAGGAGCGCGGGTTCCGCTTTATGGACAGCCGCGATCTGACCGGTTTTGTCGATGGCACAGAAAACCCCAAGGGCAGAGGCCGTCAAGCTGTAGCCCTGGTAGGTGATGAAGACGATGCATTTCGCGGCGGTAGCTACATTCATGTACAGAAATATGTCCATAATCTGAGTAAGTGGCACAGACTGCCGCAGAAAAAGCAGGAAGACATCATAGGCCGCACCAAGCAGGACAACATAGAGTACGCCTCGGAAGACAAACCGCTGACGGCACATATCAAGCGGGTAAATCTCAAGTATGACAATGGTGAGTCGATGGAGATCCTGCGTCAGAGCATGCCCTATGGTTCTGTAAAACAGCAGGGTTTGATGTTTATTTCCACCTGTAAGACACCTAACCATTTTGAAAAGATGCTTCACAGTATGGTTTTCGGTGACGGAGAAGGGCACCATGATCACCTGATGCACTTTACTCAGGCGGTAACAGGCTCCTCTTTCTTTGCCCCTTCTCTGGATTTCATGATCCAGTTTGATGATTAATAGCGCGATAAAAACAAAAACGCCCCTCATTGAAGGGCGTTTTTTTATGGCATTTTCAACTCAGTCTGTGTAATTGAACAGCGACTTCACTGTTTCCAGGGTTTCATCAATGGTCTTGATGCTGGAAGGGCAGATAAAGATAGTATCATCACCGGCGATAGTGCCCAGAATACCTTCTGGCTTGCCGATGGAGTCCAACAGCCTGGCAATTAACTGCGCCGCGCCCGGGCTGGTACGCACCACTATCATGGCTTGGTTATGATCCACATCCAATACCAGATTCTTCAGCGGGCTGCCGGCAGTAGGCACCCCTAGTTCGGCCGGTAAGCAGTAGACCATCTCCTGCTTGGCGTTACGGGTGCGCACGGCACCGAACTTGCTCAGCATGCGCGAGACTTTGGACTGGTTGATATTGGCAAAGCCTTCGGCTTGCAGTGCATTGACTATTTCACTCTGGGAGCCGAAGCGCTCCTCTTTAAGCAGAGCCTTGAAGGTTCTGATTAGCTCATCCTGATTTTTGCTTGCTTGCATCATCTTCTTCTGTCGTTATTCAGAAAATCCCGGCCATTCTGCATATCAAACGGATAAGTGTCAACAAATACCCAAGATGTCTGCATAAAAATGCAATTCAGGTCATTTGGTGGGTAAAAGAAGCCTCAGTGGGCAGTAGAAAACGCTGAAGTTAATTCAGCTTTTGATGAAACAGAGTCATATGACTAAGGGATAATTGCTATTTTTGTGACGATCCTTTAATGTTGCGCCATCACAGAATTAGATCTATGTCACACATAATTCCGAGAATTGACGGAGATAACTATGAAAGTTGCTGTACTTGGTGCTGCTGGTGGTATCGGCCAGGCTCTTGCCCTTCTGTTGAAAACCCAATTGCCTGCCGGCTCTCAGCTGTCACTCTATGATATCGCCCCCGTAACGCCTGGGGTTGCCGTGGATCTGAGTCATATCCCGACAGCAGTTGAAGTTAAAGGTTTTGCCGGTGAAGACCCAACGCCTGCACTGGAAGGTGCCGATGTGGTGCTGATTTCTGCCGGTGTTGCCCGTAAGCCGGGCATGGATCGTTCTGATCTGTTCAATATCAATGCCGGTATCGTCCGTAACCTGATTGAAAAAGTGGCCGCGACTTGTCCCAAAGCGCTGATCGGTATCATCACCAACCCAGTGAACACCACTGTGGCCATTGCTGCTGAAGTACTGAAAAAAGCCGGTGTTTACGACAAGAACCGTCTGTTCGGTGTGACGACTCTCGATGTCATCCGCTCTGAAACCTTTATCGCCGAAGCCAAAGGGCTGAACGTTGCCGATGTTAAAGTCAATGTGATTGGCGGCCACAGCGGTGTGACCATTCTGCCTCTGTTGTCTCAGGTTGAAGGTGTCAGCTTCTCTGATGAAGAAGTTGCTGCCCTGACCAAGCGTATTCAAAACGCTGGTACTGAAGTGGTTGAAGCCAAAGCCGGTGGCGGCAGCGCGACTCTGTCCATGGGCCAGGCCGCTTTCCGTTTCGGTCTGTCGCTGATCCGCGGTCTGCAGGGTGAAGCCAATGTGATCGAGTGCGCCTATGTTGATGGTGGTAGCGAGCACGCTGAATTCTTTGCCCAGCCAGTGGTACTCGGCAAGAATGGTATCGAAAAGGTTCTGCCGTATGGAGAGCTGAGCGCGTTTGAAACCAACGCCCGTGATGCCATGCTGGATACCTTGAAGGCGGATATCAAACTGGGTGTAGACTTCGTTAAGTAAGTCGACTCAGGGAATAAAAAGGAGCGCCGCGGCGCTCCTTTTTGCTACTTGAACTTATTCTACTCTGGCCTTGCTGGCTAGTTTCTTTGGCAAAACAGCCGAATTCTTTCCTGCTGCTCCTTTATCTGCGCCTGCCGTTCTTCTTCTGTCATCTTAATCATTTCACCGGAGGCCTCATCTTTACGTTGCAGTCTGGTGTGGGTATTGAGTACATCCAATTGGAATTTGGCCTTATCACAAATAGCCTGAGCCTGGGCCGCATCTTTCTCCTTGATCAATTTGGCCTGTTTCTCAGACTCAGTTTCCTGCACAACGTCATCTTTTCGCTGCGGCGCGACCGTGCCAATTCTGGCGGGTTGCAGATTTTGGCTGTCCAGTTCGGTGGCTTGTTGTTGTGGCGGCGGCTCTTGGCTGTAGTGGGTAACGCCATTTTCATCGACCCAAGTATAGATGGGCGTTGCCGAGGCAGCGTTGGCTCCGAGTAATGCCAACAGAGCCATAAATAGGCTGATCCTTATCATTGTCTGTTTCCGTTTCTGCAGGGTGAGCTTGTCTGAGCAAGTGTGTTATCTTTGCCGCTATAGACCTTTATTACACCATCAGGTTAAGTGTATGCAAAATTTATCCAAGCCAACAATAAAAACCCGTGGCATCTATCTGTTACCCAATCTGATGACAACGGCAGGATTGTTCTCGGGCTTCTATGCTGTTATCGCTTCCATGAATGGGCACTTTGAGGCATCGGCTATTGCTGTATTTGTTGCCATGTTATTCGATGGACTGGATGGTCGTCTGGCGCGTTTGACCAACACTCAGAGTGCCTTTGGTGCCGAGTACGACTCGATGGCAGATATGGTATCCTTCGGTATGGCTCCGGCCTTGATAGCCTATAACTGGGGGCTTTCTGAATTGGGCAAAATAGGTTGGCTGGCGGCCTTTATCTATTGCGCCGGGGCTGCCTTGCGTCTGGCGCGCTTCAATACCCAAGTAGGAGTGGCCGATAAACGTTTCTTCCAAGGGCTTGCCAGTCCGGCCGCAGCGGCTCTTATTGCTGGCAGTGTCTGGCTGGGGCAGGGCTACGGCGTCTCAGGGCATGATATAGGCATATTGGTGGCCCTGGTCACGGCCGTTGCCGGTCTGTTGATGGTGAGTAATTTCCGCTATCACTCCTTTAAAGAAGTCGATTGGCGTGGCAAGGTGAACTTCCTGGTGATCTTGCTGGTAGTGGCCGTATTTGTGGTGATCTCGGTCGAGCCTGCATTAATTCTCTGTCTGCTATTTTATCTCTATGCTCTCTCGGGGCCTGTGGTTACCATTCGCA